>JAIWHJ010000360.1:0-3095 GCA_048629695.1 Promethearchaeota archaeon | reverse complement strand
CTGTAAAAACGCCGTCGTTTGCTTTACAACCTAACCCATACATAACCCAAAACAAAAAAGCACCTAACTCAAAATGAGCTAAGTGCTTGATTTTACTGGTGGGCCATGTAGGACTTGAACCTACAACCTGCTGATTAAGAGTCAGATGCTCTGCCAAATTGAGCTAATGGCCCGAACTTAATGTGTACAGAAAGGCAGCAAATTATCATATGTTACCCTGTACGTCAAGAAGATAGTGTGTAAGCGTTCACAGGTGCTGTAGATGTGAACGATTACGAAAAAAACCTACTCGACACCGCTCTGCTTTGGATTCAGCAGTTCGTCAAATACGATAATTTTTTGAAAGACGTGAAAGTCCTTTTCGTCCTCAAGCACCGGGCTGAAGTCAAATGGACGAAGGCCTTTCAGCACCCGGTAAATTTCCGGGGCAAATCTTTCCTTTGCCAGAAGTCCCAGGTAACCGCCATTGCCCTTATATCCTTTGCCTGCGAATTCCGCGGCCAGAAAATTAAAATCTTCCCCGTCCCTCAGACGCCTGAGTACCTTCTCCGCCTTATTGGATGACGACACAACGATATTGCGGATGTGAAAAGGTCCTTTCCATTTTTCCTTCCAGTCCGGGGTGAACAACTGTTCTTCCGTACCTGAAACACTTTTCAGGTGGTCTATAATTTCCTCGCCGGGATGGCCCATGGCCCGGGCAAGGTTTGCGCACTTCCATGCCTGTTTATAGTCTTCCTGGTCAATTAAAATTGCCGCCATGTTATAATAAACGCCGCTGTAACCCGGATTGCGTTTTAACGCCTCCCTGTAGTGCGGGACGGCCTCATCAAATTTACCGCCGGCTTGACGGATAAGAGCTAAACTTGCATGCAGGGATGCATCTTCCGGCCTCAACTTGATAGCGCTTTTAATACTTTTTCCCGCCGAAACAGCATTGCCGTTTTGCACGTATGCTGATGACAGCTTTTGATAAAACGCCGGGTCTGTTGAATCAAGTTCAATTGCCTTTAAATACTGTTCAACAGCCTGATCATATAATCCGACCTTTGCATAAGCCTCGCCAAACTCGAAATAATCCAAAGCCTGGTACGTTTTCTTATCCTCAGCCTCTTTTTCATCATCCAGATCGATTTCAAATATCATATCACGGGCAGCATCAGGAAATTCCTTTTGCAGCAGGGTCACGTATTTTTCCTGATCATTTACGTCCTGCCTTGCCGCCTTTTGGAACCAGAAAAGAGCCATGTCAAAATCTTTTTTAACACCACGACCATCCGTATACATAAGACCCAGTAAATTCCGGGCATCCACATTCCCCTGCTCTCCCGCCATTTCAAGCCAGTAAACAGCCTCCACTAAATCCTGTTCAACATCCCGGCCTTCCAGGTACATAAATCCGAGAGAGTACTGCGCAACACTGCTGCCCTGGTCCGCCGCCTTTCTATACCAGTAGGCCGCCTCTTCAGGATCCTTTTCAATGCCTTCTCCTTCAGCATACATCATTGCCAAAATATTCCGGGCATCCATGTTACCCGTTTTTGCAACCTTTTCAAACCAGTAGGCTGCCTCTTCAGGATCTCTTTCAACGCCTTCTCCCTTAATATACATCTGCGCGATAATCTGCTGGGCCTCGACATTATCACGTTCCGCGGCCTTTAGAAACCAGTGGAAGGCCCTTTCCAGATCCTGTTTAACCTCAACGCCTACAGAATATTTCTGGCCTAGAAAAAACTGGGCGTCAATATTTCCATATTCCGCCTCTTTTTCATACCATTCGATCTCCTGTTTAAGGTCTCTGCCCGTTGCAGCGTCTTCGGCCCTCCTGCTCTCATCTTTCCTCTTGCCGATCTGTTTATTTACAATATCCAGTATATTCCTGGCCCTGTGATAGCCCTGTTCAGCAGCCTTACGAATCCAGTAAGCAGCCTTTTCAAGATCCTTATCTACACCCTGGCCCACGGAAAGCATGCTGCCGAGTCTTTCCTGCGCAACCACATCGCCCTGTTCAGCAGCCTTCTGAAACCAGTAGACAGCCAAATCCAAGTCCTTTCTCGGACCGTCCGACAAATCCGGTTCCGTGGACACAAATGAGTTATCAATGTTTAAAGCCGCATTTAATAAATATTCATCTTCACATGGTTCGGCAATCTCGGCCATATCGTCTGTTACATCGAAAACGTCATCCGCCGGATCGACAAAACAAATTTCAGGTTTAATTGTCAGGGCGCCTTCACCTGTATAATACATCAGGCCCATTTTTGTCTGAGCGCCGCTGATTCCCTGTTTCGCAGCCTTTTTGAACCAATCAAACGCGGCCCTGACGTCTTGTTTGACACCATCCCCTTGATAATACTTCAGGGCCAGGCTGTACTGGGCATGGCCATATTCCTGTTCAGCGGCCTTTTGACACCAATAAAAGGACTTCTTCTTGTCCATTGTCACACCTGCGCCCAGATAGTATCTTTCCGCAAGTTTTGCCTGGGAGTGAGCGTTTCCATTTTCCGCCGCCCTTTTGAACCAATAAAATGCCTTTTGATCGTCTTTTTCAACGCTCTTGCCTGCCGCATAAATAGTCGCAAGCGTGTCCTGGGCGTTTATGTTTCCTTCACGGGCCGCCTTTTTATACCATTCAAGTATTTCTTTTGACCGATTTTTTCGAAACCGAGGGACATCAACCGATTTTTCGCTGGATTCGCTTACTTTCCGCGTCAATTCAGCAATAATTTTGCCACGTTTGCGCCCTGAAAAAACATCGTGCTTGTCCCATTGCTCAACTTTTTCCATATCACGCGCGGCCCCAGGAAGCCCTCTTTCATACATAGGGCCGAGAAAAGTCTGTCCCCTGGTATGCACCTGTTCCAATATACTTTCAGATAAATCGGGCGTCATCTGAAGATCCCTGTCAACGCCCAACCCTCTTTCAAACATTTTCCAGAGATGGGATCGGCCGTCACCATGCCCATGATCCGCAGCCTTCTGATACAACTTGACAGCCTCCCTGAAATCCCTGGTTACTCCCTGTCCGGTTTCAAATAACATTCCCAGATTGACCAAGGCCTCAAGATCGCCGGAATCAGACGCCTTCCGATACC
>JAIWHJ010000359.1:0-3097 GCA_048629695.1 Promethearchaeota archaeon | reverse complement strand
ACTGATCTGCTCGGATTTTACTTCCGGAGGCTTTTCAGGATCGTAGTTCATGTACCTGATTCCCTTAGCCTTGGAATCGCGAAACATTTCCTCATTTTCGACACCGTACATCTGCATGTCACGATACAGGATTGAAACTCTGGCGTCAGGATTCTGCTCCTTGATCAGCATGGCGTTTTTAACCGCTGTCTGGCAGCAGATTCTTGAGCAGTAGGGTCTTTCTTCGTTGCGACTGCCGACGCACTGAATCATAACAACGTTCTTGATATTTGAATCCAGCCCTTTTTTAAGAAGCTGTTCCATCTCAAGCTGGGTGACCACCCTCTTACCGTCGTAACCGTAAAGACCATCCGGGACAAAGACACGACTTCCGGTGGCAACGATGATAACACCGATATCAATATTCCTTGTCTTAGATTCGGTCTCAATATCGACTTTAAATTTGCCGATAAATCCCTGAACCTCGGTTACCTGCGAATTAGTAAATACAGTAATCTTTGGATGTTGAGTTATTTTTTCGGTTATCCCCTCAATAAAGCCGCTTGCATCCGTCATAACAGGTCCCAGCTTGTTTAACCGGTTAAGCATGCCGCCTAAAGCTTCTTGTTTTTCAACCAGGACTACTTCATATCCGCGATTTGCAAGGGCAAGTGTGGCCGTCATCCCGGCAATTCCCCCGCCGATTACCAGTGCTCTTAGCTGAACGTCGGACATAATCGGTTCCTGGGGTTCCAGTAATGCGGCCTTTGCTACCCCCATACGTATCAGGTCCTTGGCCTTGGTTGTGCCATCCTCTTTTAGTTGCATATGAACCCAGGAGCATTGATCACGGATATTAACCATCTCGAAAAGATAAGGGTTCAAACCGGCTTCACCGCATGAACTCATGAAAAGAGGTCCGTGGGTTCTTGGGGTGCAGGAAGCAACCACAACACGAGTTAGATTTTGTTCCTTAATTGCCTTTTTGATCTCGTTAATACCGCCTTCGGAACATGTGTAAAGATTTCTCTGCACAAAAGTCACGTTGGGAAGGGTTTCGGTATACTCTGCCAGCGTCTCCATTTCCAGGTAGCCGGCAATATTCGATCCGCAATGGCAAATAAAAACACCTATTCTGACATCATTGTCTTTCTTTTCAGGCAACTGCTTTCTCCTTTTCTGATTGCAGTTGAATGGCAATTTCGGCTGCACGTTCAGCAGCGCTTGATGCCTGGGCTACGGATTCCGGAACATCCATTGGAGCGCCCGCACAGCCGCAGGCAAATATACCCGGCACGTTTGTGTCAACCGGAGAGAAAGGACTGGTCTTTATGAAGTTGTACTTATCCAGTTCAACACCCATGATCTTTGCCAGTTCAATAATTCCGCTGGTCGGTGCACATGCAGTGGCCAGGATTACCATGTCGAATTCCTGGCTTTTTACCTGCCTTTCGTGTGTGTCTTCGTAAGTTACCACAGGATTATTATTTGGACCCTGCGAGATCTCACCGACCCGTCCGCGGACATAAGTAATATTTGAGTTGTTTCCCCCTCTTATCTTGTATTCTTCAAATCCTTTTCCGAGGGCCCGTATATCCATACCGAATATGCTGGACGTGGTCTCATTTTCGTGTTCGTGGGCGATAATCGCCTCCTTGATTGAGTGCATACAGCAGTATCCCGAACAGAACGGATAGAACCGAAAATCACGGGAGCCTACGCACTGGATAAATGCCAGTCGCTTTGCCGTTGTGAAGCTTTCGGCCTTCTTTTTCAGGACTTCAAGGGGTTCCATAATGGCAGAATACTCTGCATATTTATCGGCCCATTTCTTACGATCCTTGTCGTCCGAATAATCCCCTTTTTGATATTTTTCATAAAACTGCTCAGAAGATTCGTCGAATTTCTTTTCGAATTTCTCAAGCATCCGTTTGGATTTCCCGGTCTTCTTTTCTAAAGCTTTAATCTCGGCTTCAACTGCGCGGTCCGATGGGCGATCCAGGTGGCCGTCTGTAGGTCCGCTTGCGCTCAAGAGTCTTTCGAACTCAAGGGCAGTAAGCACGTTTGGAAGTTCCCTGTACCGGTATTCCGGGATTTGTGACGGATCGAAAACATCGTAGCCCGCAGCAATGATAATGCCGGCAACATTGAGTTCCACGATTTTGTCTTCCTGATCAAAGTCGATGGCGTCGGCCTGGCAGGTCTTTTGACAGATACCGCATTTTTTTCCGTTTAGCTGACGGCAGTAATCAGGATCAATTGTATGGGTTGAGGGTATGCCCTGGGCAAATAAGCTGTAAATCGCCTTGCGGGTTCCCAAACCTGCGTTAAAGGCATCAGGAACGGATGTCGGGCATTTTTCAGCACATGCTCCGCAACCTGTGCACTTGGCTTCGTCCACGTAGCGTTTTTTTCGACGAACCGTAACCGTAAAGTCTCCTTCATGACCTTCTACTTTTTCAATTTCCGTGTAGGCCAGGAGAGAAATATTGGGATGTCGACCGACATCCAGCATCTTGGGCGAAAGAATTCAGATGGCACAGTCATTGGTGGGAAAGGTCTTGTCCAGCTGGGCCATCTTTCCGCCGATGCTGGGCAGTTTTTCCACCAGGTGGACTTTGACACCCATGTCGGCAAGGTCCAGTGATGACTGCATTCCGGCAATTCCTCCGCCAATAACGAGTATGTCCTTATTCACAGTATGTTTCCTCTCTTATTCTAATTGATCGGCCACAAGATCATACAGATCCGTAATTTCCATGTTCAGGTTAAAGGCCGATTTTGTGCAACGAAAATGGATCTGGCATTTGGGGCATGCCGTAACAAGTTTGTCAGCTCCGGTGTCCTTCGCTTCGGCAAGACGCTCCATCCTGATCTGTGCGGAAGTACTTGTGCAATTTTTCCAGCCGGTAGTTCCGCAACACACGCCGTTTTCACGGGAACGTGGCATCTCTTTAAGTTCCAGGCCGGGGATAGCCTCGATAAGCTTGCGCGGAGCGTCATAGATTCCCGCGAGTCTTCCCAGCCTGCATGGATCATGGTAAGTCACGGTGCCTTGAGATTCCTTAAACTTAAGAGTACCATCACCTATTTTATCTGCAAGTAAATCGAGGATATG
>JAIWHJ010000358.1:0-3100 GCA_048629695.1 Promethearchaeota archaeon | reverse complement strand
AACCGTCTTTTTGACCACTCCTTTTTTTGTTGCCATAAACACATAATACTCTTGCCCTTCAGGCACTTCAAAACTATGAACAGGTAGAATAGCCGCAACCTTCTCTCCTTCCGCAAGACCGAGAAGGTTTACTATGGCCTTTCCCGTGGCAATTCTGCTTGCCAGGGGTATTTCATATACCTTTCGCCAGAAGACTTTACCGTGGTTCGTGAAAAACATAAACGTATCATGGGTGGATGCGAGGTGCAGATCATTTACAAAGTCTTCGCTTATTGTTTTTATTCCTTTTACTCCTTTACCGCCGCGCCTTTGAGAATGATACAGGGTTACATTATTTCTCTTGATATATCCGGCGTGAGTAACCGTTATTACCATATCTTCCACCGGAATCATGTCTTCAGGGAGTATCTCGTCCGGTACCTCTATTATCTCTGTACGCCTCTCATCACCATATTTTTCTTTTATTTCCTCAAACTCATCCCTGATAATTTTCATCACCAGATTCTGATCACTCAATATGTGCTTGTACGAATCAATCCGTTTAATTAACTCTTCAAGTTCATTAATAATTTTTTCTCTCTCAAGACCGGTCAGCCTTTGCAATCTCATTTCCAGAATGGAACCGGCCTGAATTTCAGACAGGTTAAAGCGCTCTATAAGACGACTTTTTGCTTCCGGTGGTGTTGCGGAACTTTTAATTATGGCAACCACTTCATCCAGGTTGGTAACCGCGACGCTAAGTCCTTTGAGGATGTGCGCCCGTTCCTCGGCCTTTTTCAGATCATAGGCGGTTCGTCTGTATACAATGGTTTTTCTGTGCAGGATGAAATGTTCAAGAATCCGCTTTAAGTTTAAAATCTCCGGTTTATTATTTATAATACTTAAAAATATTATACCGTAGCTCCTTTCCAGGGGCGTAAGTTTATAGAGCTGGTTTATTATCACATCTGATATGGCACCTTTTTTAAGTTCAAGAACAATTCTTATTCCATATCTGTTTGATTCATCCCGCACCTCTGAAATAGTATCGATTTTCTTTTCTTTTATAAGTATGCCGATTTTTTCTATCAGCTTGAGCTTATTCTGCTGATAAGGGATCTCGGTAATTATTACAGATTCCCTTCCGCTTTTTTTATGCTCCTCGGTATGAATTTTTGACCGTATTGTTATACTTCCCCGACCGGTCTCGTAGGCCTCTCTGATACCGGCCCTGCCGCAAATAAATGCGCCTGTTGGAAAATCAGGGCCTGTGATGATCTCCATAAGATCGATAATAGCGATATCCGGATCATCTACAAGGGCAATAAGTCCGTCCATTACTTCCGTCAGGTTATGTGGTGGAATATTTGTGGCCATGCCGACGGCAATTCCGGCTGAACCGTTTATCAAAAGATTCGGAATCTTTGCAGGAAACACCACAGGTTCCATGAGGCTGTTGTCATAGTTTGGGATAAAATCAACAGTCTCTTTTTCAAGGTCCGCTATAAGTTCCTGATCCAGCCGTGTCATTCTAACTTCGGTGTACCTCATGGCCGCCGGCGAATCACCGTCAACCGAACCAAAGTTTCCCTGGCCGTTCACAAGCAGATAGCGCATTGAAAAGTCCTGGGCCATGCGCACCATGGTGTCATAAACAGCCGTGTCACCATGGGGGTGATATTTACCTATTACGTCACCCACTATACGGGCTGATTTAACATAAGGCCTGTTGTAAAAATTGCTCAATTCGCGCATGGCGAAAAGAACCCTTCTATGCACAGGTTTAAGACCATCACGTATATCCGGCAGGGCTCGTCCTATGATTACGCTCATGGCGTAATCAAGGTAAGATTTCTGAAGTTCCTTTTCTATTGATATAACAGGAATATCTTCATTTTTTTCTTTAGTTTCAATCATCTGTTAAAACCTTATTTATTATTAAATATCTAACCCAGATAAACTGGAATTTTATAAAGGTTCTGGACTATTTTCAGTACCCCCCTGAGGGGTATAAGTGCCTTAAAACATATGGCACCGCAGGCGTCACAAATAACTTCGGAGTTTTTCTGACACAAAAAACAAGAAAATTACCACTAAGGCACTAAAGTCCCACTTCCGACAAATATAACAGAATAGCATTTTATTTTTTGCCGAGCCCTAGGGATGTGGACGGAATAATTTTTTTTGCAATTTGCTGTACCTAATAGTACATTAAATATCATATTTTTCGTTATTCCATGCCAATATATAAAACATTGCTCGTTCCCTTCCGACTCCGAGGAATCATGATCTATGTTTAATATAAGAAGCAAAAATGGATTCACTGTTATTGAAATCCTCTTGGCAGTGATCATTGTCGGTTTGATGATCATTGTTATGGTCCCACGGGGACAAAGGGCTGCAACAGAAGCCGGATACGGCCTTGTGCGCCAAAACTGTACCGAGCTTGCGGGCTTTACGGTTAACTGGATTGAACGTATGATGCTCGCCCAGGACGACAACTCCGCATCCAGCCGAATCGATTACTTAAATACCCTGGCAACATGTAACCTGGATACTCCTGATTTCAGTTCTACAATAGGTGATAAAGGGGGAGTCTGGATCGCAACACCTGATAACAACAACTGGAACAACAACAGCGGGTTGACCAGGGTTAAAGGCCGCATGATAAGCGGAGATGGTCCCGCAATGCCTGAAATCAGCGTACAGGGAATCATCAAATCAGATCAGATGTTGACTAATCCCTTTAATAAATTAAACATATTCAGTACAGGCAACTATAGTCCGACCGATGTGATTCCAGGCGCCATTGCAGCGGGAGGCGCGGCAGACACTTCAACATCCGTCCCTATGGCCTATTTTGCACTGGTCTTTCAGGATACAGCCTGCCGGAATACAAATAAATATCCAAACACAGGGGTCGACTTTCACGCCGGCATGACAACAACCTCACTCCAAGGTCTGAGAAACGGGGTTTTTTTGGCCAGAACGCGTTTCAATAAGTAAGATTAATGGTTATTTACAAAGGAAAAACTAATAAAGCTGCGTAAATATTCGGCAGCACTCCACAGGGAGGTGAGCAGGCTGATCAGCTATACTTAGGTATGCTGGGCAGCCTGTT
>JAIWHJ010000357.1:0-3103 GCA_048629695.1 Promethearchaeota archaeon | reverse complement strand
GGCGCTTCACAGGGAGGTGAGCAGGCTGATCAGCAGATAAGCGCAGACTTCGATACTTTGGTATGCTGGTCAGCCTGATCGCCTTCCTGTGGAGTGCTGCCGAATATTTACAAAAAATTATATTTTCAATGTGAACAGTTCAAGCAAATCATCATTGCTCATTTCCGTTATCCAGTTTTCACCGGACGCAGCGACAACTTCATTGGATAGTTTTGACTTCTGAACAAGCATCTCGTCAATTTTTTCTTCTATAGTGCCCTTGGTCAGGAACTTATGTACCATAACATTTTTTTTCTGTCCAATACGAAAAGCCCTGTCAGTCGCCTGGTTCTCCACAGCCGGATTCCACCACCGATCAAAGTGAATCACATGGTTGGCCGCAGTCAGGTTAAGCCCGACCCCCCCTGCTTTTAGGGATAAAACAAAAAACGGCACATATTCATGGCCTTGAAATTTTTCAATGAGTTTTTTTCTTTTGCCGACAGGAACGCTTCCATGAAGAACCAGGCCATCTCTCTTAAATATGGTTGCCAGAAATTTGGACAAAGGTCCGGTTATTTCCTTGAATTGGGTAAAAACAAGGACTTTTTCCCTTTTTTCGTAGATTGTTTCACAGATCTCGCGCAGTCTCTGGAACTTACCACTCTCTTTTTCCTCAAACAGGTCCAGGCCAAGATACTGATCCGGATGGTTACAGAGCTGCTTGAACTTCATCAGGGCCGATAAAATAAGACCTTTTCTTTGAATCCCCTCTGAATTTTCAATGACATCTCTGATTCCCTTTATGATTTCGCTGTAAAGTACAGTCTGTTTTTTACTCATTGCAGCCCAGGTCTTCACTTCCACCTTGTCGGGAAGATCGGAAATGATCGACTTATCGGTCTTTAAACGCCTTAGTATGAAAGGACCGACTACTTTACGCAGACCGGCATAACCATTCGGGTCATTGGCAAGTCCTTTGGTAAAGCTGCTAAACTCTTTTGAGTTGCCAAGCAGTCCGGGGTTTAAAAAGTCGAAAAGACTCCAGAGATCGGACAACCTGTTTTCAACCGGTGTGCCGGTCATGACAATTCTGTTATCCGCCGCCAGCTTTTTAACGGCCTTGGTCTGCTTTGTTCCAGGATTTTTAATGGCCTGGGCTTCATCCAGAATAACGTAATTCCAGGAATAGTCCTGAATCCATTTATATCTCTGGACCAAAGCATAGGTGGTTATGACCAGATCCAGTGCGTCCAGTTTTTTCGGACTCAGCTCAGGAAGCTTAGCTGGTTTATGGAGGTCGGGATGGGCGGCAAAGTATGCAAGACTTGGGTAAAATAAATGTATCTCATTGATCCAGTTTGAGAGCAGTGATGCCGGAATGACCAAAAGAGACGCCCCGGATGTTCCTCCTTCTTTCTTTTTTTCCGTCTTCATGGCATTGAGAAAAGCAAGCGCCTGTACGGTCTTTCCCATCCCCATATCATCAGCCAGACAGGCGCCGAACTTTAACTTATACAGGTAAAAGAGCCATTTCAGACCATCCTGCTGATAGCCGCGGAGTTTGGCCTTAAATGTTTTCGCGGTTTTGACTTTGCCGGTTATTTCAGGACGGTGTAATTTTTCAAAAACCGATTCCAGCCATTCACCATTAGAGACGCCGAAAACCGTTTTTCCGTCTTCAGCACCAAGCAGTTTCTGCGGGTTGAAAGAGAGACGCATGGCATCCAGAATACTGATTCCCTCTTCTGATTTCAGTTTTTGTGCCTTTTCATATGCATCCAGAGTCTGTTTTAATTTTTCCGGATCAACCGCAACCCACTTATTTTTTAAAAAAGCCAAACCCTCGGACTCATGAAGCATGCGCCGGGCCTCTTTCTCTGATATTTCAGTATCACCAATCATGAGCCGGGGATTGAAATCAAGCAGGGCATTCAGACCGACCGTGGACGGTATTTTCTCCCCTATACTGATATTCATGCCGATGTTTGCGGCCTTGCCCTTCCACCAGTTGGGAATGCGGCAGAGAATACCTGATTCTTCATAAAGCGGTATCTCCTGCAAAAACGTAAAAGCTTCTTTCGAAGACCAGGCCAGAGGATAAAACAACTCGCCGGTATCCAGCAGTTCCGTCACCAACTCACTCTGTTGCGCAGCATCATGTACGGTAACAAGAAGCTCCAGAAGTTTTTCATTGTCGCCTTTGTATTCTTCCAGGGCATACTTTAACGGCAGATGTTTGGACACCCCCTCGTCATTCAGCCTTGTAGAATATGTGGCAAGAAAGGCAAACGGGGCATCACTATTCTTATTCTCAACCAAGTGAAAATAGATCCGGCCAACCAGGTGTACGTCAGGGCTGTATTTTTTTACAAACTCTGCAACAGAGCCATGGTACGCTTTAATTTTTCGGGAAAATATTTCATGAAGCGCATCCCACAATGCGAAAAATACCTCTTCATGCAAATACTCCCCCCCGGGCATCAAGGGAACCGTTTCCTGTAGCTGCGCGAGTTCCTCATCAACAAGGGGTATGACAATTTCGCCGCGCCGTTCTTCTATGTCAGGGGTTAAACTGAGTTTGCGGATAAAGAGGCCCGAGAATCCGCGCCAAAAACTCAACGATGGAGATAATTTTATTTTTTTATTGCAAAAGCCAAGGAAAAAGAACCAGTTGTCAGGGTCTGCTGAATACTGCTCATATATTTCATTCTGCAGGTCACTGTGCTTATTGATCCTCCCGGCAGCAGGCGCCCATTCAAGCTGGATCGTGCCGTTCGGCATCATCACCGCATTAAGTTCATCGTAAGCCATAATTATTCAGTGTTAATATTTTTTGAATGAACAGCATAACCCATTTAAAATGGCTTAACAGCTCAACAGCTCGCCCAAAGGGCGCTAAGTTCATTTGATGTTGTTTGAGAATTGTTGTAAAGATATATTGTTTACAGCGAGTCCTGCAAAAGTTAATTTTGTTTATCAATATATAACTGATTTGCTGTGAACATTCAAGAAAGGAGAAAACGAGAGCGAACCCTTAATCCTCAGCCTTTCGCCCTTTTCGGAATTTTAGTGCCTTAGTGGTAATTTTCTTGTTTTTTGTGGCAGAAAAACTCCGCGCTCA
>JAIWHJ010000356.1:0-3112 GCA_048629695.1 Promethearchaeota archaeon | reverse complement strand
TTTAGTCCCGCCTTTTGTGGGATGCAGTGGCTGTGTGGGACTAAAGTCCCACTTCCGACAAATATAACAAAATAGCATTTTATTTTTTGCCGAATCCTAGGCGACTCAAAAATACGGATAACGGGTTGATTCTTTTCCACATCCCTTATACAAGAAACCGGAATTCTCCCTTTCCGAGGAGATCATGAAGGTGGAGTATCCCGACCAGCTTGTTTTTTCTGTTTTTTACCGGAAGGATCGTGATTTCATGACGCTGCATGATACTCAATGCATCCGCAGCCAGCAGGTCTTTTTCAATTGATTTTGGATCCGAAGTCATTACATCGGATGCATTTAACGTGTCAAAATTACTAGAATTGTTGACTATGCGGCGAATGTCCCCGTCCGTGAGTATTCCGGCCACATCGTCCTGGTTTTTCATTATCAGGACAGCGCCGATATTCATATCATTTAAGACCGAGATCGCATCGAGCAGCGAGGCGTCCGCCTGGACCCTGGGAATCTGTTTATCTGTGAGCATTACCTCGGACACACTGATTTTCAGACGTTCACCCAATCTGCCGGCCGGGTGATTTCTTCTGAAATCACGCTGTTCAAACTTTTTTTTATCCAGAAGCACAACAGCAAGCGCATCCCCCATTGCCAGCGTAGCGGTCGTGCTGGCTGTGGGAACAACTCCAAGAGAGCATGCTTCCCTTGGAACTGCAACGTTTAAGACGGCATCCGCGGAATCCGCCAGGCTGGAATTTACGCCTCCTGTTATTGCAATTATTTTCACTCCCCTTTTTTTCAGGTTGGGAATAAGGGCATTCATCTCAGCCGTTTCTCCGCTGTAAGAGATTGCAATAACTACATCACCCGGATTTACAATTCCAAGATCACCGTGCATGGCCTCCACTGGATGAAGGAAGAGAGACGGCGTGCCTGTGCTGTTGAAAGTGGCTGCGATTTTCTGGCCGATCAGTCCGGATTTACCAATGCCCGTATTGATCACGCGGCCACGACATTCCATTATCAGGTCAATTGCCTTTAAAAAATCAGGACCTATCTTGTCCAAAAGGGAAAGAATTCCTTCCGCTTCGATTTTTAAAACTTTTTTTGCCTGGGAAATTGACATTGAATCAGATTTTTACCGGTTTTCTGTTCTGGACAAACGCGTAATGCACCCGTTCAGTATGAGAGAATATTTTTTAGTAACTGTCTAGGGCCATTTTGTGAAATTCAGTGTCAGGGGGGATCGGGTAATCACCATTAAAACAGGCCAGGCAGAAGGTGTCGGCTTTCTGCCCGGTTGCTTCCACAAGTCCTTCCAGGCTCAGGTAGGAGAGGGTGTCAAGCCCCAGATAATCCCTGATACTGTCGACTGATTTTGAGGCTGCTATCAATTCCCCGCCCGATGGAAAGTCTATCCCGAAATAACAGGGATAACGGTGAGGCGGGCAGCTTACACACATATGCACTTCTTTGACCCCGGCATCCCGGAGGGAACGTACCCTGCTTTTTCCTGTTGTTCCCCTGATAATTGAGTCTTCGATAATGATTACCCGTTTGCCTTTGAGAAAGGAACGGACAGGGTTTAATTTTACTTTGACGCCAAAGTCCCGCATTGACTGCGTAGGCTGAATGAACGTGCGGCCGACATAATGATTTCGGATAACCCCCATTTCAAGCGGAAGTCCGGAAGTCTGGGAATAGCCGATGGCCGCGTAATTGCCTGAATCCGGAAACGGCATCACAAAATCGGCATCAATTTTGGTTTCTTTTGCCATAATATTGCCCATTCTTTTTCGGCATTTATAAACATTGATCCCAAAAATGTCACTGTCGGGCCGGGCAAAATAGACATGCTCGAATATGCAGAAACTCTTCCTTGGTTCCGGGGGCATGAAAAGTGATTTCAGCCCGTTCTCCTTGTCTATGATCAGGATCTCGCCCGGTTCAATATCCCGTATGTATTCAGCTCTGACCAGATCCAGGGCGCATGTTTCCGATGCCACCATGTAGGAGTTAGCGCCGTTGTTAAGTTTCCCCAGGCATAACGGCCTGAATCCCAAGGGATCCCGTACCGCAATGAGTTTGTCCTTGGTCATGAGAATAAGAGAATAGGCTCCCCGGATTTTTTGAAATGTGTCCAGAATTGCCTTTTCGATCTCCCTGTCGCAGTATCGTGCGAGCAGGTGAATTACTACCTCGCTGTCCATAGTGGACTGAAAAATCGAACCCCTTTTTTCCAACTCGTCTCGCAGAGAGCATATATTTACAAGGTTGCCGTTGTGGGCGACTGCCACAAAACAGCCCTGATGAATGGCGGTAAAAGGCTGAACGTTCTGTGCTATGGAGGCGCCGGTGGTGGAATACCGGACGTGCCCAAGTGAAATATGGCCGGTCAACCGTTGTATCGTCTTTTCGCGAAACACCTCGGAGACCAGTCCCATGGCCTTGTGCTGAGTAATTTTTTTTCCGTCACTCGCTACAATGCCTGCGCTTTCCTGGCCGCGGTGCTGCAGTGCATAAAGACCGAAATATGTAAATTTGGCTGCGTCAGGATGTCCGAAGATCCCGCAAACCCCGCATTCTTCACGGGGGCGCAGTGAGAATTCAGTATCAGTCATCATTACGCCTTATCCCTTCAGCTTTTTATTATTATAAATTTGTTTTCAAAAAAGCATATTATGAAAAAAAATGTCAATACTACTTTGTTTTGATTTGATATGGAACATTTTTTTTTCAAAGGCGACGTAATGACCGATTTCATCTCTTAGACCTGAACCCTGAACACCTTCATGTCTTACTGGCCGGGTTGTCGCAAATCATATAGCAGGGGCATTTATTAGTGCCTTACTCCTGAAACCCTGTCAAAAAAAACAAGAAATTTTTTGGCGCACCCCGCTGACATAAGCTGAAAGCGAGGTGACACGGATTTATTGGACAAAGCAATTTTTAAAAATCTGGGTTGCGGGTAACACCCGCCTTAGACTTTATGCAGCCTTAAACTTGCGCCCTTTATGGTGGCGCATTCCGCCATGTTTGGGCCGACTTGTGCCGTGATTGCCCCGGGCAACCTCAATGGAAACTGTTTTGCCATTGATTTTAACATGCTGAAAAGCGTCAA
>JAIWHJ010000355.1:0-3112 GCA_048629695.1 Promethearchaeota archaeon | reverse complement strand
GCTGGATGTCTAGAATCGGAGGATGAATTGAATGATGAATGATGAAAAACAACGAGAAAAAAAATAGTGTGACAGCTCAGGGTTAACTGCTTTATTTTTTTAATACAACTATGGGGTAAGTTTGAACCCCTGAACCCTGAACCTCTGAACCCCCCTGAACGGAATCAACTAACATGATAACATTATTAGACTATGGGGCCGGCAATGTCCGAAGCGTTATAAATGCCATGGAAAGTCATGGCGAGCAGGTAAAAGTAGTCTCTAAAATCGATGATATAACTTCAGCGGAAAAGCTGGTATTTCCCGGAGTCGGCAATTTCGGCAGCATGATGCGGATTCTGAACCAAAAGAACTATCTGAATGCATTAAAAGATTATCTACTCTCGGATCGGCCGTTTCTTGGAATATGTCTTGGACTGCATGCGCTGTTTGAAAAAAGTGAAGAGGCCATTGATGTCCAGGGACTGGGTCTGATACCAGGGTTTGTAAAACGGTTCAATGTTGACCTTTCAGTCCCCCATATCGGCTGGAACGGCATAAATATCAAAAAGGCGTCAGGACTGTTTAACGGGTTGCGCGGAGATGAAAAGTTTTATTTTGTACATTCGTTTTACGTTGTGCCGGAACAGGACTCGGTTGTTTTAACAACCACCGACTATGGCGTTGAGTTTGTCAGCGGTATTCAAATGGGAAATATCACGGCAACACAGTTTCACCCTGAAAAAAGCGGGGCCGCCGGGATACGCGTACTGCAAAATTTTATTAAATCCGCCGCCTCTTCCGCGATTTCCGTAAACGTTACCAATAAAACAAAGCTGGCCAAAAGAATAATTGCATGCCTTGATGTCAGATCAAATGACCAGGGAGACCTGGTAGTTACAAAGGGTGATCAATATGACGTCCGTGAAGACGGTGATGTGAGAAATCTCGGCAAACCTGTTGAACTTGCCGGATACTATTATCAGGAAGGCGCTGATGAGATAACATTTCTAAATATTACTGCTTTCAGGGATTTTCCTCTAACCGATATGCCGATGATTAAAGTGCTGAAGCAGACCTCCAGAAATGTCTTTGTTCCATTAACCATAGGCGGAGGCATCAGGGATTATATTGATAAAAACGGCAGAGAATACACTGCCCTGGAGGTAGCGGCTGAATATTTCAGGTCAGGCGCGGATAAAATTTCCATAGGAAGCGATGCTGTCCTGATTGTTGAGGAGTATCTGCGGACAGGCGAAATCACCGGCAAAAGCTCGATCGAACAGATATCCATGGTATACGGTGCCCAGGCTGTTGTCATCTCCATTGATCCTAGAAGGGTATATGTGTCATCGCCTGATGATGTGGGCCATCATGTGATAGAAACGAAAATTGCAGGACCTGATGGTGAAAGATATTGCTGGTATCAATGCACGATTAAAGGCGGAAGAGAAGGGAGAGACCTTGACGCGGTAACACTTGCCGAGGTTTGCGAAAAGCTGGGAGCAGGAGAAATTTTATTAAATTGCATTGATAAAGATGGAACAAACTCGGGTTTTGATATTGAACTGGTAAATGCTGTCAGGAGCGCTGTAACAATCCCTGTAATAGCATCAAGCGGAGCAGGCTGCGCAGAGCATTTTTACGAAGTATTTGCAGAAACTGATGTAGAGTCCGCGCTGGCTGCCGGGATTTTCCACAGAAAGGAAGTTCCCATATCAGATGTAAAGAGCTACCTGAGAGATAAAGTCGAAATCAGATGATTTCATAGGTTCCGGGTTCAAGGTTCAAAGGTTTATTTGATCGGAATTTTTCACTATTCAGCCGAATATTTACTCATCGACTGCTAATAAGTCTCGGATAACATTGATTTCGGCATGAATTCATACTGCTTGTCCCCATATTCAACCGAAACTCCTTGCCCGAATTCAGGGTCATATGTCATGACTAAGGCTTCTATGTCTCCGGAAAGTTTAATCATATCCGAAAAATCAGGGACATACTCCTCGTTATAGTCAGTATTGTAAAAGTCTTTTTTTTCAATGTAATATACTGCCTTTTCATCCGGCAGGTACCTGTAAACAGCTAGTACCAGGCCTGCCTTGTGCCAGATCAAAGGACTTCTCGTGACAAGTCTTAATATATCATCATCAGCGGAAATTACTATCTTCTTTTGCTGCGTATCATACCAGGCACAGTTGATCTGTCTGTGCAAAAGGACGAGGAAATTACGTTCACGCTCCAGGGAGTGTACCCGTTTTTCTCCCTTGTATGAAAATTTAATCCCGACATTTAAAACAGAATAGATCATAGTAGAGATTATTCCAAGAAGGAGCATTGCAATCAATATTTCAAAGAGCGTGAATCCCTTTTCCGACTCCCGGCCCCCGGCCCCCGGCCCTTGAAACCCGCGCATAAAAAAATACCATTTATGGATGAATTCGTGAAAAGGCAAAAGACAGGCCTTTTCATAGATGTATCGTGTAATTTCAGCCTGTTAAGCCTGGATTGACACCAGCTTCACAACCCTCTGAGGAAATAGGTAGGCTGGGAACCTTTTGCGGGCCTCTCCTGTCCACTAATTTGTTGTGAGAAGTTTTTTGACGAGCTTGTAGATCAGCCACCATCTCAGCTAAATTGTGATGGTGTTTTTTTGCATAGGCGTCTCTGTTACGCCAAACTTCAGCTATAATTTCATCTTTATACATCGTCATTACCCTCCGGAAGAAATTCCATTGGCGTACAGATTTCCGGACAAAAATATCCGGCGGCAGCACAGATGGAACGTATGATTGGTTTAGTAGCGGCATTGTCAATATGACGGAAATTCCACGTGAGAAGATAATCAATACTATGCACAGCAGCTACAGAGATATGCAAAGCATCGGCTTCCGCAGAAGAAGGAATACCGCCTTGCGATATCAATTTGTCAGCCAAGTCCAGCACCTCCTCATCAATTGGAATTTCAGCAATCCCTTCCAGAACCACAAGACGACGCCCAGCGGCTTCTGGATTGCCTGCTGATGCCTCCACAATAACCAACTCAGAAATAAAAGGGGTTGGTTCTAACTTCGGCCAAAATGCAAAAAAATGGGGTTCCAGTTGCTGTGTAATATAGCTGTAATTCTGTAAA
>JAIWHJ010000354.1:0-3123 GCA_048629695.1 Promethearchaeota archaeon | reverse complement strand
TGTCCCGCCTTATGTTGGTAGCCCTATTTTGATATTTTTGGGGTTTGAGATCGGACAGGTAAGCGCTAGACCGCCGAAGGCGGCCTGAAGCTATGATGCATAGTTGGGGAAGTTATTTCGTCCCCGTTCCTAAGCAATGCGCATGTTAATAATCTGGTTATTTTGTTTGAATTATGCGGACCCTAGTTAACCCGATAATAGCGGAAAATGTTATTCAGGTTTTCCATTGCTTTCAGTGTAATGGGCGAGCCTTGAATTCTCTTCAGCTTTTCATCAAACAACGCCTCAACAAAATTTTCTGCTGCAGGAAAAATATCACGCCGCCGTATATAATTTTCACCCTTTTGAAAATATATCTGCTCAAGATTCTGGAGCGGCCTTAAGGCTTCGCGTCCCAGTTCTGCAACCACCTCGTTTGTCATTTGTTGCAACAGTTCGGTATCAGTGACGATCTCCAATGGATCATATTCTATTTTTGCCTCTGCAAGTCCGGCGCTGGCCGAATCTTCAACCTCGATTTTTCTTTCAATGGTCTTAACCTGGATGTTTTTACCCGTAGACACCTCCATGATCCGGAAAGAGATCTGCATAAAACCGATTTTTTTGTGCTTTGCAACAACATACTCCTTTTCTGAATATTCAGGCACCCGGACCTTAGCGGGCGGGGCCTTGGCAAGCAATTCCGAAGAAGCCTTCGGATGTTTGGCTGTCCAGTTAAGGTATTCAAGATTGTCTTCAATCTTTGTGCCTATTTCATAGCGCACGGTCTTTGTGCCCTGGGATGATATTGAATCCACCTTGAATAGAAGAACACTGCCCATGATTGCCACGTCAATGCCGTAAACACGTCCTATTTCTTTGGCTGAATTTGCCGACACAACGCCGATCTGCCCCAGTTTCATTTCTTCCAGGATCGATTTCAAGTTTTCCCGTTCAAGAATCTTGATATCCCCACTGGCTGTTTTGAACAGATAGGTGATCAGGTTGTTGGCAACGATTATGCCGGCATCGACATTATCTGAAGGGCTGCTGAAGTCAAATACTGCGATGGATTTTTTAACCTTTTCCCGTATCCGGTCCTCCATGGCCTGTGTCAGGTGAAAGATGCCCGGGAACTGGGAATTGATCTCCTTGATTTTCACATACCAGAACCATGCGCTGCCGAAATTTCCCTGGTCTTTGAAGCTGGAGGCCAGAGAGGATGCGCGGGAACAGAGATCCTGGCGCAGGCGCCCCAATTGAGAAGGTTCCGGTGTTCCGGCATATTTTCCGGCAAGATCGAAATGTTCAAATGCCTTGAACAACCACCCCTCATTCATCAGAGCATTGGCCTTATTGACGTAATAATCAGCCGCCTTTGCGCGAACCAGATTTATAAGAGACGGAAGCTTCTGGTCCTGTGGGTCGTATTCAAGGGCACGATTATATGCCTTTACAGCGTCGTCCCACTTCCGGTCCTGGGCCGCCTTACGCGCCTTTTTGATAAAATAGCCTTTGTTATCGCGTTTTTTTGCAATGGCCAAATGCTCCTGTGATGGCTTGTGATCGGCTTTAAGAGAAAGGGCCTTTGTAAACAACTCCGTGGCGCCTTTAAAATCATTTTTGTCAAACAGGGCTTTGCCTTTTTCGTACAAGGCTTGAGATCCCTTATCAGCAGTCATGGTGAGCAACTGGAATGAGTCTTCATAATTTGGAAAAACGGTCTGAATCTGCTGCAGGGCAAAATATGCCTTAAGCCACTCCTCTGATTCAATATACTGTTTTGCCTGGTCATACAAAGACTTAACCCGTGCAAGCAGATCTGTTTCCTTTGACTCAAGTTCGCGGGCAAACTCTGTTACGGCCGCGTTCTCGGCGTCTATCTCCCGGGCCTGGATCAGTTTGTTCCTGGCACGGTCGATGGCTGCCATTGTAATGGTGTCTGCAGGGCCAAGTTCTTTTTTGCCTTGCGCCACAAACTTGCCGGCCCGGTTTTCCTTTAATTCCGCAAGGGCCTTTTGGTATTCTTTGTTATGCGGTTCATTTGCAACAGCCTGCTCCATGTAGGCTATTGCCTCCTTGTATTTGCCTGCATGACTCAACTGCATACCGACATCAAACTGCTCCCGACCCGTCCCGCAGGAAGAGAGAAGAAGTACCAGCAGCGCATAAAGCCCGGCGTAATAAAATGTCCTGTTTCTCATAACATCCTCCGTGCAATGGTTAAAATTACCTGTTTTTTATCCTGATTGTAATTCTGTTTCCCGATATTTCCTCCAGAACCGTCTCGAAATAATGATTTTTAAAGTATGACATCTGGAGTTCGTTGACCATGTGTTCGGGCCAACCTTCGTAACTCAGACCGTATTCAGCGCCCTTTTTGCTGAATTGAATCAACTCCGCGCCGACCACATTGCTCACATCGGATTTAAAGGTATTTGCAATTTCCAGTGCCCTGGCATGGGAAGGGACGTTTTTTACAATAAGGTCAATTTTTCTCTGACTGTAGAATTCCTCTTCCCATATCCTGGTAAGCTGACTGCGCAGATCGGTCCATATAGCATCTACGCATTTGGCCCCTCCCTTGTCCAGGGCCTTTAACTTGTTTGCGCCCGGCACTGACTGGACAGCGGTCGCCGTGGCCAGAACCTCCTTGTCTCCGGCCCTGTAAATATTGGCGGTCAGGCTGATCTCATTAAGGCTTAATTTAAGCCCCTGGTAATCTGATTCGCTTGTTGAGAGTTCAAGACCAAGTCCTACCAGAAGTCCCATCCTGGAATCGTCTTTTTCCTCTCCCATGAACACCCTGAATCCGTCGTGTTTGAGTTTCCCGGCAAGACGATTTGCTGATTTCGCGGCTGCGGATCTCTGTTTATAATCAATTCCGGGTTCAACAATGACCCTGACCCGAGGATTTTTCTGCCACCCGAGAATTTTCTTGAAACGTTCAAGGTCTTCGACCAGTGCGGATATTTCGACCTCTGCCTGGATCTTTACCGTGTATACGCCGAGATCCGTCTTGTTTTCGTCAAGGATCTTCAACCGCTTCAGGTAACCCGAGGAATGAGTAAGCACCTCATCCCGGCTCAACCTGAAATTTTCAACCACGGTTCTGGACACAACAGAAGTGCCGATAGCCTTTTC
>JAIWHJ010000353.1:0-3135 GCA_048629695.1 Promethearchaeota archaeon | reverse complement strand
TTAGCCGGGATGACTTTCCTTTTTTTCATTCTTTTCACATCATCCTATTTGCTAAAACTTTAAGAGTCAAGGGCGTCTCCATGGCACCTCATCATGCTTCGCTCTTCATCAGTTAGCCAGCCAGTCACCCACCTGGAAATAAACCGAAACATTGCCGCCTTCCGCGTACCCCACATCGAGTCCAATGGAGAGTTTCTGTTCTTCAACGAGCATGTACCGCAGGCCAATGCCGCCGGCAGGATTCGTAGGCGCACTTCCGAGATCGCCAATCGTATCGGCAATGCGACCGCCGCCACCGAATGCCAAACCCGTCCAGCGATTGTAAAAATTCCAGCGCACTTCTGCTTGGGCTGTCACAGCGGCATTATCCAGCAACTGCCCGCCTACGTAACCCCGGAGACGAACCCGGGACAGGTCCCAAAACGGCGCATCTCCATCGACGAACTGCCCGTCGAGGCGATATAGGAAAGTAACGGTTCTTCCTAGCGGAAAGTATTGGGCCCATTTGCCGATGAGTTTCAGGTAATCGTAATCACCGCCGAGGTATTCGCCGTATAGGGTTGCAGTCAACTCCAGCCAGTTTCCCTTCGACGGCCAGAAATTAGAATTTCTTGAATCATACACCGAAACCAGCCCCAAGCCGGATGTTTGCGTCTGCGCACCCAGCCCGGGCGCATTGGGAAACGACTCCGAGGTGTCAAGTTTTGCGTCGATGGTCACCAGTGTATACTGGCCGCCAAGAAACCAGTTATCCCAAGGCAACTCGAATAACAGGCGCGGGATCAGGGCATTGGTCACTGCATTGTATTCCACCGGGTTGTCTTTGAGCGGTGAGTCATTTCCGACCCCATAGAAATCCAGGTTGAATTCGCCGTGTACCGCAGGCAACCGGAATCGAATACGGTCGTCCAGGTAATAACCGTCATGAATTGCACCAACAGCCCAACTCTGGGTATTCGTGTACATCCCGAGCACTCCCGTTGTCGTGGTCGGAGTGTCCGGATTTTGGCTTTTCTGCGGGTGCAGGTATAATAGGGCCGCACCAAGGCCTACTCCGAGGGTTGGATTGGCAATGGGAATTGGTACCGGCACCAGCCGGGCGTCTTTTCGGAAAATCTTTTTGGAAGCAACCTGTCCCGCTTCAATCTCGGATTGAATCTGGTCGATCTGACTATCTATTTGTCCGGCCATACCTGCTGTTGTCAGCCCTAACACGAGGTAGCATGATATGAGCATCAGTCCTTTTTTCACGAGATCACCTGATTTGTAATAAAGCAGTACTTATTGTGTAGATTTAGGCTACTTCTATTGTTAAAGAATCTAATTCAATTCTCGCATAGGCATCTGCTTTTTCAATGTGAATATGCTTTGGAGAGTGTTCATCTCTAAAATTTATATTGCACACCTATGTAGAGTAATACATGTCTCTGATAAAATGCTTTCGATGAGTAATAGTATCCTGATTCATCCACTGCTCTCTCACTGCTACTGTTGAAATCTCCCTCGACAGCTGCTCTAAAGCCCAGCCCTTTTAATACCGCTGGATAGTATTCTACCCCACCGCCTGCATGCACGGTCACAAAATCATCATCTAGAATATCACGTGACTGATGCGTTTTCAAATAGCCAAGTCCAAGCAGCCCAAATGGACGTAACTGCCCTTTTAAAAAGTTGTACCCTGCATTTGCATAGACTGCAAAAGATTGCGGCTTTTGCGTATAATTAGCAGAAGAGAGTGTTCCATAATCCGTAAACGAGGCTTCCACACCTATGATCTTATTGAAGTAATAACCGCCATAAATTTTATAGCCTTGATCACTTTCATCGTAACTTTTTGTTTTGGATGTTCCGGAGATATCATCATCAACAATGTAATAGTCATTATCGAAAAATTTAGCCT
The DNA here is from genome assembly GCA_048629695.1 of Promethearchaeota archaeon. Classification (GTDB taxonomy): domain Bacteria; phylum Desulfobacterota; class Desulfobulbia; order Desulfobulbales; family DAOVYS01; genus DAOVYS01. The sequence goes on along the minus strand of JAIWHJ010000353.1, from coordinate 1,235 downwards.
TGTAACCACTCCAACCGCCGCCGAATCCAAAGTAGGTACCTGATCCATCTTCTGATGCTAAAACACTACTTACTGATAATGAGGCGATCAGTAACGCTATTAGACTTTTTTTGAGACTTGACATTTAGTGCCTCCCTGTATTGAGTTGTAACTCTTATCATTTTCTAACTCCTTTTATTTTTTAAACACAGCCCTCAAATTTTCAAATATGGGCAGAATTTTCTTTTCCACTATGACACGCCCCACTTTTTTAACGATTCCTTTTCCAATTGTTACATTCACCGCTTCCGTAAACACCTGATTCAGCAATACAACCAACGTACCGTTTTTATAAGGCAAACATGCGATGACCACCTGCAAACTGTTCAGGGAGTGGCTCATGTAGTACTGCCGTTCGGTAATCAGGGCATAGTCCGGCTGAATATCCATGACCAAATGCTTGAGTGCAAACATGGGACGGCCTTCTTCCTGTTGTTTTACTAAAAAAAACTGATGAACGACATTGGATCCATTCTGGTCCGGATAGAATCGCAGGCAGCGATAATAGGTTGGGAATTTTTCTTTTATTATAACAGATGATTCAGTTGCGGCAATCAGTTCCTTTGCGGGGCTTGCCTGTTCGGAAGCACTGATCTGATAGGGCGTCACGCCTTTGAGTCCCTTTTTCCGATAAGACAAGTATCTGTTTTTCAACACCTCACCCATGGCCTTGGCCATCGCTTTATCACCGGTTGTACCGGTTTTTACGCCTTTAGCGGTCCGTTGGAAAACAGCGATTTCTTCCCTGCTCAAATTGTAATTATCGCCTGGACCGATGGTCATCAATTGTTTCACCTCGTCCGATTCTGATGGGCCGAAGGTTACCTTATTGAATATGCCGGCCAGTTCAGAAGCTGAATCTTTGCCGGTAATTTCCTGCATAAAGAGTACACCTGGAGTGTCCTTACCGGGGGATTGGCTCTGTAAAACGTCGACCGTTTTATTTAACGGCGCTGGAATCAGGACACTTATGATGACCTCCAGTTCCGTATCGATCTCAGCATCCGACCGGCTGACGATAACTATTTCTCCGCTTTCAAGTGCTTTCAAATGTTTTTTCAGCGGCGTCCTGTCGATGAGTTCGTTTGCCGTTATGGGGGATTGAGCAAAAGATTCCGATACTAAAATGATTTGACAAAAACAAAGGATTGCCATGAACAATTTTCGAATTACCATTTTTATATTCCCCTTTTCCT
>JAIWHJ010000352.1:0-3141 GCA_048629695.1 Promethearchaeota archaeon | reverse complement strand
TTTATTGTATTAAAAAATAACACACCGGATCAACCCCTATTTTAAACCGCCGTAAGAATCAAATTTCCTTGTGGACCTATTATATATCTGCTATATTTTTATGTTTTTCAGTACACGTTCACCGGCACCGTATCCGGAGTTTCGCAGGCTCGCTTACCTGCACAAGTGTTTCAACCTCTTTTATACCTGATGAACGTTTACGTTTTTTAGCAAAATTGCTATATATGGCGAAAACAGGAGGCATCTAATGGGACTTCTTTCCGGTTCAGTCAGTTTTGTCCGTTATGTAGTTGAAGGCGATCCGCCTCAAAATTTCTGGGATTTCATGGCCGAGCAAATAGCGAAGTTCTCGTTCAAGGATATTGACGATTCGTACGAAGAGCGATCTATCGGCTGGGTCTCAACGTTCAACATGTTTGACAGCGAATTCGCCGAGGCAGCCTATTCAGCCGGGGATTACGTCGTCCTGTCACTTCGCATTGACGAACGAAAAATCTCCCAGGCAGCGTTAAAAAAATTCTGCCTTAAAGAAGAAGAACGTATAAAAAAGGAACGCCGGGTTCCACGGCTGAACAAGGAGGCTCGCCGGGAGATAAAGGAAAACATCAAATTGATGCTTGTCAAAAAGGCAGTGCCGATACCGGCCGTGTATGACCTGTGCTGGAATCTGTCCCAAGGAACTCTGCTCTTTTTTTCCACAGGCAGAAAGGCGCAGGAGGCCCTTGAAAATTTTTTCAAGGAGACCTTTGGACTTCGCATTGTGTTGCAGATTCCTTATCTCAAGGCAGCGCACCTGCTTGACGATCAAAACAGGGAAGCGCTCTCCGATATTGGACCGAGCATTTTTATTTAAAGGATCAAATATGGACCAAATGGACTTAGTAGATCTCTTGGAGGAAAAACGATTCCTGGGCCAGGAATTCCTGACATGGCTCTGGTTTAAGAGCGATGAACGCGGCGGCACGATTTTTGTCCCCGACATCGGGGATGTGCAGGTTGTATTTGAAAAACACATGCTCCTTGAATACGGTGAGGGCGAGGCACACGAGACGGTGATCTGCCAAGGGCTTCAGACCGAACTGAAGGAAGCCCGGACCGGCCTTGCAATGGGAAAAAAACTTGAACAGGCGCGGATCTTCCTGGCTAAGGATAATTATGAATACCATCTCACTCTAAAGGCCGGTCTTTTTGAGTTCAGGAGCGTAAAACTCCCAAAGACCATGGCCGCATCCGAGGAAGGAGATGATCCGGCTGCGGTTGAGGGCCGGCTCCTGGACAGGATCGGGCTCCTGGAAGAGGCGGCCGGCACGGTTGACGAACTTTTCAGGTTATTTCTGAAAAGCCGCGTCTCACCGGATTGGGACGAGGAAGTAGCCAAAATGCGCACCTGGATTAACAAGCCCGCCTTGTGATACGAATGATGAATTATGAGTGATGAATAATGAAAAAAAGCTGAAAGCAACAGTCAACTACCCGAAAATATAAACTGGTAAATGCAAAAATGCTGAAATTTGAACCCGTTATCGGGCTGGAAGTGCATGCGCAGCTTAAGACAAACACAAAAATCTTCTGCGGGTGCACCACTGCCTTTGGAGCGCCTCCTAACACGAACACATGCCCTGTATGTCTGGGCATGCCGGGCGTGCTGCCGGTTCTGAACAAAAAGGTGGTCGAGTTTTCCATGAAAATGGCGCTGGCCACCAATTGCAAGATATCCGGATATAATCAATTTGCGCGCAAAAATTATTTTTATCCGGACCTGCCCAAGGGATATCAGATATCACAATTTGAACTTCCAATTGCGGAACATGGCTGGATCGAGATAGAGACGGACGGCGAAACAAAGCGCATCGGCATCACCCGGATCCACATGGAAGAGGATGCTGGAAAACTGGTTCACGACGACCACGACAAGAAAAGCTATGTTGACCTGAACCGGACCGGCGTGCCTCTGATCGAGATCGTCAGCGAACCGGACATCCGCTCGTCTGAAGACGCGTCGGCATATCTCAAAAACCTCCATTCCATCCTGCGCTATCTGGACATCTGCGACGGCAACATGCAGGAAGGCAGTTTCCGCTGTGACGCCAACATCTCGCTTCGTCCGGTGGGCGAAGCGAAATTGGGCACACGCACGGAACTTAAAAACATGAACTCGTTCCGAAATGTCCAGCGGGCCATTGAATATGAGATCCGCCGACAGCGCGACATCCTGCTGGACGGCAAGAAAGTGATCCTTCAGACCATGCTCTGGGATCCGGACAAAAACATGACAGCTTCAATGCGGGGCAAGGAGGAGGCCCATGACTACCGATATTTCCCGGACCCGGATCTCATCCCGATTATAATATCCGACAAATGGATCGATGAGATCAAAAAAACCATGCCCGAATTGCCGGACGAAAAAAAAATCAGGTTTATTAATGAATACGACCTGCCGGTCTATGATGCTCAGATCATGACCTCGGAGCGGGAACTGGCTGATTACTTTGAGGCGGCCAGGAAGCTTTATCCTGATTCCAAAAAACTCAGCAACTGGATCATGACCGAGTTGATGCGGGAACTGAAAGGCGAGGATGCAACAGATATCGCAAAGTGCCCTGTAACCCCGGAAAATTTGGCAACTCTCTTAACCATGATCGAAAAGGGGACTATCAGCGGAAAAATTGCCAAGACCCTTTTCGTTGACATGATGAACACGGGCAAGGATCCCGAAACATTGGTCAAGGAAAAAAATCTTGTCCAGATGAGCGATGAGGGTGAACTGGTCAAGATAGTCCAGGATATCCTGGCTGAAAATCCGAACCAGGTGGCTGAATACAAAGGCGGCAAGACAAAACTAATGGGTTTCTTTGTGGGCCGGCTCATGAAAAAGACCGGGGGCAAGGCCAATCCCGGGATGGCAAACCAGCTTTTTTCAAAAGAGCTGGCAAAATAAGGGATGTGGAAATAAATAACGTAAATATTCGGCTTGATGCCGGAAAATAGCTAAAACCACCAAATTGTAAATGTTCGGCAGCGCTTCACAGGGAGGTGAGCAGGCTGATCAGCTATACTTAGGTATGCTGGGCAGCCTGATCGCCTTCCTGTGGAGTGCTGCCGAATATTTACTAAATAACTTACCCATCTCCCATCACTTAA
>JAIWHJ010000351.1:0-3149 GCA_048629695.1 Promethearchaeota archaeon | reverse complement strand
CGTTGAATTCCAATTGAAGAGGCATTGTTCATGGTCTCCTTATGGCCTTAAGAATAGTCAATTCTGTCTGTGTATCTGTGGAACATTATATAATTTTATTCGTCTCTTTCCTTTTAAGCAAGGGAAAAGATGAAAGTTATGAAGATAATCCGGCGTAAACATAGAAAATCATGAATAGAGAGAAGAAAAAGAAGAATTTATATGCTATTATCATTTGTTTTAGACAAGATTAACATGATGATCAGGATTTGTTTTTCAGTTTCTTGATGAAACTGAAAAAATATCCAGTTTAAATACGCTACGCTGTCTTTTTGAAAGAATTGTGAGCTTAAACTGATTTCTAGTTAATTTCAGCATAACAATAACTGAAAGGCGTTATATCTACCTGAATCCCCATCCTGCCACTTGTTAAAGCCCCCCATAACGATGCGTTTTTAACGTGATGTATTCCTTGTGGAAATCAACAGAGCCCAATTCATCAGGTGTAAAAATTATTGCACGGATATTGTCGAATAAGCTTGACACTATAGACAATCCTGTCTATTCTTAGCCACCATGAAACACACAAGGGCAACGACATGACGGGATATTTCGGCTCCAAGGCCACATCGGGGTTGTACCAAAACATCATAGCGATGATGCCACCCCACGACACCTACATTGAAACCCATCTGGGTGGCGGGGCCGTCATGCGGAAGAAGCCGCCCGCCCGGATCAACATCGCCATCGACATCGACCCAGAACCACTGGAGTCATTCAACTGCGGTTATCTTGTGCAAAAAGTCAACGATTGTGCCCACCGCTACCTGCGCAAATATCATTACGCCGGTTCAGAACTGATCTATTGTGATCCGCCCTACCTGATAGAGACGCGGACCTCGAAACGCCGCTACCGCCATGAGTACAGCAGACAGGACCATTTGGACCTGCTTGACCTGCTCAAGTCCCTGCCGTGCCGGGTCATTCTCTCCGGCTATCCGTCCGCTCTGTATGACGACATGCTGGAAGATTGGAACTGCGTGGAACTACAGGCTATGACCTGGGGCGGCCCGCGCACGGAGAAACTCTGGTACAACTACAACATCGACCGTGCGCACTGGACCACCTACGCGGGAAAGGACTTCACCGACCGCCAGCGCATTAAACGCAAGGCCGAACGTTGGGCAAGGAATTACCAGGCGCTACCCCCCGCGGAACGGCTCGCCCTGTTGGCGGCGATCATGGCGGTGGAAGCGGTGGAGACGGATTAACGACGTGACAGCCCCCGCCGTGAAAGGCAATGGACAACCCGGCCCGGACAAGACGGGGCTTTCGATCCTGCCCAAGGCCAAACTCATTGCAATGATCCTCGAACAACGCGAGGACACGCGCATCCGGCTTGAAGAAAAAGACAAGCAGATAACCGAGCTTAAGCGACAGCTCGCCAAACTGCAAGGCGAGATCGACAAGGAAAAGGCCGGGCAAAAGATCAAGGACATCAACAAGCACGTCAACCAACCGACCTCGAAGAAACCGGAATGGGATAAGGACGGCAACCCGAAGCCGGCAACAAAGGGCCAAAAGAAAAAGCGCAAAAAGAGAACCGGCTGCGGCAACCCGGGAAAATCCGGCCTCACGCCTGACGAGACACATTTCATCCCCCTTGCATCATGCCCTTGCTGCGGTAATGACCTGGGCGGCAGGAAAGGCAAGGCGGACAGCGGGCGTATGGTGGAAGACATCCCCCCGCCCGCGGAGAAGACCACCGTATTCAAAGAAGTAACGGAATCCAAGTGGTGCGACCAATGCAAGAAAATGGTCTCGTCAACATCTGAAAAGGCACTGCCGGGCTCGGACATCGGCCTGAACGCCATGATAGAGATGGCCTACTTGTGGGTGATGTGCGCGTTGTCCTTCCCGAAGATCAGGGATTTTTTCATCAACTTCAAGACACTGAGGCTGTCGACGGCCGGCATCTCGAGGATCATGATCCGGCTGAGCGACATATTGCAGCCGGTTTATGAGGAGATATTAAATGACGTCAAGCAGGGGGCAAAAATCTGGGCCGATGAGACCGGCTGGCGGGTCAAGGGGAAGCTGTGGTGGTTATGGATATTCGCCAATGAGCGCAGTGCCTATTATTGGCCCGACAAGACACGTGGAGGGCCGGTCGTTAAGCGACTCCTCGGTGAGGTGTTCTTGGGTATCCTGATCGTGGACGGCTGGCACGCCTACACAAAGATTGTCTGTGACCGGCAAACCTGCATGGCGCACATATTCCGCAAGATACGCGCCTTCATTGACGCGTTTCCCCAATACCGTTCCATCATGAAATTCTACCTGAAGCTGCGGCTGATCATCAGGGACGGCGAGAAACTGCAGGCGGCGCGTGATGGGTTGAGCGAGCTGGTTTTTCAGCGGCGGTTAAAGGCCCTGGAACAAAGGCTGGGCGCGTTACTGGAATGGAAGAACCCCAATGACACGCTGAAGGAGGTGATCAAAAAAGTCCGCCGCCAGAAGGAACATATACTGACATTCATCAAGCATGAAGGCGCGCCCCACCACAACAACTACGGCGAATACATCATAAAGAAGGGTGTCGTGAAGCGGAAGATGTCCGGTGGCAGCATGTCCGCCGAAGGCGCCAGGGCCTATGCTTGCATACAGTCGGTCGCCATGACATGTCAGTTAAGGGGCATTTCCTTCCACCGCTTTCTTAAAGCCAGTTTGGTTTGTTATATCCGTACGGGAAGGCCTATGCTGCTGGCTGAATATGAGTCAAGTTTGAAATCGGTGGCAATCGCTGCTTAAATCCAGTTTAAGCTCACGATAATTTTAAAGACGTTAACGACAAACTTGGGCATGCTGCCGGTGATACCCTTCTTGTCAGTGTCGCGGATCGACTCCGGCAGGCTCTTCGGCAGACGGATACCGTCCTTAAGACGCAGAGCGCAACTGCCCGCATTGGCGGTGATGAGTTTATTGTGCTGCTTGAAGATATCCGGGGAGTACAGGATGTTGAATCGGCTGCCGGGCGTATTCTGGAAAAGCTGAATTTACCGGTGCAGCTTGGTGAAAGTGAGTGGACATTGTCTGCAAGTGTTGGAATCGCTCTCTTTCCCGAACATGCCAAGGATATTGACGCCCTGCTTCATAAGGCAGATAGAGCA
>JAIWHJ010000350.1:0-3154 GCA_048629695.1 Promethearchaeota archaeon | reverse complement strand
TTGCCCATGTTGACAGTGATAGCTTCACTGAAAGGATCCCACGTCTTCCGGAAAAAATCACAGCCGTCAATTATACCGAAATCAACGGCGTTCTCAGGCCTGGCGACTCGTTTGACGATTCCATGAAACGTCTCAATATCTCAAATGAAATCCGTTACCAGATTATCTCAAATTTTTCAAAATGCCTTGATTTCAGGCGGCTCAGCCCGAAAGACAAGTATTCCGTTTTTCTGGATGAAGAGGGGAAACTGGGATATTGTATCTATGAGGCAGGGCCTCTGGAAATTTACGATATCACAAGGACTGAACAAGGATTTGAAACATCCCGGGTCCCGATCCCGCTTGAATACAGGACCTCTGCGGTGGAGGGAGTCATTCAATATTCGCTGTTTAATGCATTTCAAAAACTTGAGGAAGGTCCCAGTCTGATCCGGGCATTTGCTGATATCTTTGCCTCACAGATTGATTTTAATACGGATACGCAGCAGGATGACCGATTCAGTCTTATTGTTGAAAAAATTTACAAAAAAGACAATAAATTTGTCGGCTACGGGAGAATCCTGGCAGCGAGATATGAGCAGACCGACAACACTGTTACACAAGGATTCTATTTTTCTTCGGATAAGACGCCTGATGGTTATTACGATCCGGCCGGCAAAGGATTGAGCGCCTCGTTTATCCGGTCACCGATCCCATACGGCAGAGTAAGTTCCGGATTCAGTTATAAAAGGAAACACCCGATCTTAGGAATCGTCAGGCCGCATCTTGGAGTGGATCTGGCTGCCCCTATCGGCACTCCGATCATGGCCTCGGCTGATGGAAAGGTAAAATTCATGGGTACCAGGGGCGGGTTTGGACGACAGATCGTACTTGACCACAAAGGCGGTTACAGGACTTATTACGGGCATCTCTCCAGATTCAAGAAGGGACTGAAAACCGGTAGCAAGGTCAAACAAAAGGATATTATCGGATATGTCGGATCCACCGGGCTCTCAACCGGACCTCATCTTGATTATCGTGTCCGGTGCCAGGGTGTATTTATCAATCCCTTTTCAATTAAAGCAAAGCCCAAAGCCATTCTCAAGGGAGACGAACTTGCACTGTTTCGCGAAAGAGAAAAAGAAATGGAGCGTATCATGAATTCCGTCACAGGGCCGCAAGTCCTTCACGTCAAGAGCGTGACATTCACCTCTGAGGAGAGCATTTTCCTGCTTTAGGGCTCGCCTAAAAATACAATAAAAATCCTCGTGATAACAAAAGAATCCCCCTGCACGGTTTCCCACCCTCCTTTTAATATAGTACTTGTAGAACCGGAGATCCCGCCGAATACCGGAAGTATTGCAAGGTTATGCGGGGCTACGGATTCTATCCTCCACCTGGTAAAACCCCTGGGGTTCAGTACAGACGACAGGCATCTCAAACGGGCCGGGCTTGACTACTGGAAATTCGTAAAGATCGTTCAATGGGAAAATTTTGATGAATTCCTTGAAGCGCAGGATGAAAGCCGGATTTACTTTTTCAGTAAAAAAGTGGACAGGCCCTATTCAAAGTGCTCATTTTCACAGGGTGATTACCTGATATTCGGGAAAGAGACCAAAGGACTTTCCGAAGAGATAATCAACCTCTATCACGATCGCTGTTACTCCATCCCGATGAGCAATCCGAATATCAGGAGCCTGAACCTGGCAATGTCTGCGGGAATCGTTCTCTATGAGGCCCTGCGTCAGCAGGCTGATGCACGGGGAGGCTGGGTTGGGATGAATTCGTCGAATCAGGCGTAATCATTTCACCCTTCCGGCTCTGTGAACGATTACATACGGAGGAGTCTGATAAATAGGGGACCCCCTCTGAACGGTTACAAAACAGTTATCCCACTACCCTGTTAGCGATTATGAGATTTGGACTACATGAAAGCGATGATACTGCATAGACTCTGCACTGTCGGAAGGGACAGCAGCCCGTTGGAACTTGCGGACCTGCCGGTTCCGGTTCCGGGAGAGAATGAGATTCTGGTAAGGGTTTCGACCTGTGGCGTCTGTCACACCGAGCTGGACGAAATCGAGGGGAGGACACCACCGCCGCGATTACCGGTTGTTCCAGGACATCAGGTTATCGGAAGGGTGGAAAAGAAAGGGAACAGGGCAACCAGGTTTGAGACAGGAGAGAGGGTCGGAATCGGATGGATCTATTCGGCCTGCAAAAGGTGCAGGTTCTGCCTCAAAGGTCATGAAAACCTGTGTGAGGAGTTCAGGGCAACAGGAAGGGATGCCGATGGAGGGTATGCCGAGTATATTGTTGTTGCCGAGGATTTTGTATACAGGATTCCGGATATATTTTCCGATTCCCAGGCGGCTCCGCTCATGTGCGCCGGAGCTATCGGCTACCGGTCCCTCAGGTTGACCGGCATCAAAGACGGAGACAACCTTGGTCTTACAGGATTCGGGGCCTCAGCCCACCTTGTGCTGAAGATGGCAAGATACAAGTATCCGGGATCAAAGGTCTTTGTCTTTGCGAGAAGCCAAAAGGAAAGGGTATTCGCAAAAGAACTCGGGGCCGTCTGGGCGGGAGACACGGAAGATGAATCGCCCGAAAGGCTTAACTGTATAATTGATACCACACCGGCCTGGAAGCCGGTAGTCGAAGCCCTGAAGAACCTGCGCAAGGGGGGAAGACTGGTCATAAATGCAATCCGCAAGGAAGAGAAAGACAAGGAGTATCTTTTAAAACTCGATTATTCCGCCCACCTCTGGCTTGAAAAGGAGATCAAGTCAGTAGCCAATGTGGCAAGAACGGATGTCAGCGAATTTCTGGACCTGGCGGCCAAAATTCCAATCATGCCCGAAGTTGAGGAATTCGCATTTGAAGATGCAAACAAAGCCTTGATCGAACTCAAGGAAAGAAAAATCAGAGGCGCAAAGGTCTTGAAGATTGGTTAGGGTTCGCCCCAATCTAACCTCACCCGGATAAACTGGAATTTTTAAAGGTTCTGGACTATTTTCAGTACCCCCCTGGGTATAAAAAACAAGAAAATTACCACTAAGATACTAAATTTGAGCGACTAACCCAGATAAACTGGAAATTTTTAAAAGTCCTGGACTATTTTCAGTACCCCCTTGAGTTATTCCGATGAAAGTCAAGGGGAAATTGCAATTAT
>JAIWHJ010000349.1:0-3163 GCA_048629695.1 Promethearchaeota archaeon | reverse complement strand
AAGGGTCTCGATTTTTGTAACGTCTTCCGTCACAACATCAAAATATTTATGTTCTCCTGAAATTATATACTCTTTCTCGTTCTTTCGGGTGTCAAGAAACCACTTGATCGCCCGGTTGGCATCGTCTGCTTTTGCCAGCCTGTCATGCATCCCTTCAGTTGCTTTGATCTGATCATCCGCGGACAGTTGTTTCCCATCCTTTGCAAGCTGTTCAGCCTCTGCCAGGAGTCCTAAAAGATCTTTCTTCTGCTCGGCACGCATTTCCTCCAATTCGGCAATCACGGAACGTGCATTATCTCGCATAACCTCCATTGTCTCATGTTTCTGTTTATCCAGATCAATGAAATGAAGAAAGGCGGCGCTATAATTTTCCATTTCGTGGAGCACATGGTCCATCTCATCCTTGTTGGCTTTATCCTTGAATTTGGCCTTGGTCTCCTCTGCCTGTTTTTTCATTTTCAAGGCCAGATCCTTGACTTTAGTTATGTAAACATCGTCCCCTCTTATGATAAAATTCTTCTCCTGCTGCCTGGTCATCAAAGCTTCTTTTACCAGACGGTTTACGTCATCAGCCTTTTCCATTCTGTCGACTGTGTTCCCCAGGCCTTTCCACCCCATAAAACCTACAAGAAAGGTAAGCGCCAGCACAATGGCAAAACCCAGTCCGATCTTTGAAGCTAATTTCAAATCCTTGAATCCGGTCATCCTGTCCTCCTTTTTTTATTAAAAACAAATCATAAATAATTCGTAAAATTTTTTAAAACCGTCGGCAACGACAATGCCGTACATATCATTTATAATTCATCATTCATAATTCCTGCCCGGCCGCCCGGACAAGCATGGGGATATCAAGAATAAGGGCCACTGTTCCATCGCCCAGGATAGTGGCTCCGGAGATCCCTTCCACGTCCTTGTAAAATTCCCCCAGGCTCTTGATCACGGTCTGGTGCCGGCCTACGACCTGGTCCACTCCCAGGCCGACTTTTGCCCCGTTTTTTGCCTCCACGATCACGACTCTTTCCAGGGAAATCTGCGCCACGTTTATCTCAAACAGTTCACGCAGGCGCAGGTATGGAACGATTTCTCCCCTTAAATTCATCATTTCCTGTTTACAGGCCCTGGCAACCTCCTCCCGGTCCAGTTCCACGCATTCTTCAACAGCCAATAAAGGAATGATAAAGGTTTCCTCGCCTGTCCTTACCAGCAGGCCGTCAATAATAGCGAGAGTCAGCGGGAGTTTCAGGCTGATCCTGGTCCATGCCCCCTTTTCGCTCTCTATCGCAACCGTGCCGCGAAGGGTCTCTATGCTCCGCTTGACCACGTCCATTCCGACTCCGCGTCCGGAAACATCGGTTACCTTTCCGGCTGTTGAAAAGCCGGGGGAAAAAATAAGTTCCAATATTTCATCTTCAGCAAATTTTGTATTATCCGTAATCAGGCCCCTTTCTACTGCCAGGGCACGGATTACAACAGGATCAATGCCGGCCCCGTCGTCCTCGATAGTGATAACGACTTCCGCGCCCTGGTGCTCCGCCGCAAGCCGGACTGTCCCGGCCCTCGGCTTGCCCGCAGCCTCCCGTTCGTCCGGCATCTCGATCCCGTGATCAATGCAGTTTCTTAAAAGATGGACCATAGGATCGCCCAGTCGTTCAATCACGGTCTTGTCAAGCTCGGTCTCCCCTCCCTCGGTCACCAGTTGAATTTCCTTGCCGAGTTCGCGGGAAAGGTCCCTGAACAACCTGTTGAACCTGGCAAACGTGGCGCCGATCGGAAGCAGACGGATATTCATTGTATTGTCACGGAGTTCCGCTGAAAGATGCTCTACAACCTCTGCTATGGACTGGAGTTCAGGGTCTCTTAAGAGCGCCGCTTTACTCGAAAGCCGGGCCTGGATCGTTACCAGTTCACCGACCAGGTTCACCAGGGAATCAAGCCTTTCCGAAGGCACCTTTACGCTTAATGCCAGGTCAACCTCTTTCCGCACCTTCCGCTGTTTCCTCACATGCTGCTGTTCTGTAAGGGCGGATTTCATAGCATCCTCGGAAATTTTTTTCTCCTCTACCAGTATCTCGCCCACGCGCTTTTGGGCATCAAGCGCATTTTCAATATTTTCAGCAGACGCATCTCCCTTTTCGACCAGTATTTCACCAATTTTTTTATAACCGTCCTGGTCAACCGGCGTTTTCTCATGGTCAATGACGTCGATGGCAAGATCGCAGTTGTCCTGAAAAAAAATAAACACGTCTTTTATCGCGTCCATTCCCTTTTGTGTTGTCAAGATTATGTCCCAGGAAAGATAACAGGACTCAGGATCCAGTTCCTGCAGGCAAGGCACGGTATCAGGTCGGGGTGTAACGCTGCATTCTCCTAACGCCCGGAGTTCCTCGATAATGGGTATTGGGTCAAGGCCCGCATGCCAGGCGGACGGGGCAGGCTTAAAGTAGATCCGGTACGTGACCAATGAAAAATCTTCCACCTGTTCGGAAACCTCGATTGTTTCAGGCTCCTTCTCGGTTTTTTCAGATTGTTTTGAGTCGTCAGGCCCAGGGCTTGAAAGCAGTCCCTTCAACGAACCGGAAACCTCTTTTACACTGTCAATGTCCGTATCACCGTCAAAAATCAGGGACTTTATCACGTCACTGGCGGAAAGAATGATGTCTACCAGGTCCTTTGTGACACTGATCTCGTTTTTCCGCACTGCGTCAAGCACGCTCTCGGCATTGTGCGTAAAATCGGACACACTGTCCAATCCCGCCATTGCCGAGGATCCCTTGATCGTGTGCATTGCCCTGAATACCCGGTTCACCAGATCCATATCATCGGGCTTTTTTTCAAGTTCAAGCAGGGATGCCTCAATCTCGGCAAGGAGTTCTTGCGCCTCTTCCTTGAATGCTTCCAGAAAATCATCCATCATAATAATTTATTCTCAGCCGTTTTGATGTAACTGATCATGGGCGGCAAATAGCTAACCCAGATAAACTGGAAATTTTTAAAGGTCCTGGATAAGTGCCTTAAAACATGGGGCACCGCAGGCGTCACATATGAGCGCGGAGTTTTTCTGCCACAAAAAACAAGAAAATTACCACTAAGGCACTAAAATCACCAAATTGTAAATATTCGGCGTTGTGTGAATACTATTTGCCCATAGTTACGATATCATTTT
>JAIWHJ010000348.1:0-3163 GCA_048629695.1 Promethearchaeota archaeon | reverse complement strand
GGGTTAGTCCAACACAGCTACTGCATCCCTCAAAAGGCGGGACTAAAGTCCCACTTCCGTTTCACATAATGAAGATGCCAAGAAATACAATTTATTTTTTGCCGAGCCCTAAGCACCAAGTTTAAATTACAGAATGGAGATTTTGTTATGAGTGATTCTTTAAGGTACATGTTTGAAAAACGTCAGTCAAGGGCCATAAAGGTCTTCATTGCCGGCGCCCTTATTTTTTCCTGCCTTGTTAGCGCATTGGCCGTCTATTTTGTTCATAATCGCAAGGCCAAATTTTCTGAAGGCTTGATCCTGGAATATACCGAAAAGCAGTATGAACGTGAACTTGCAATAGCAAAGGGAGAAATAGACGAGTCAGAGCCGTTTCCTTATCCGGAAGACGTCTTTAATTCCCTTGAACAGTATTATTCCGCTGTAAATCATTCTAAGGAATCGATTCAAAAAGGATTTCAATCTTCCTACTATACCTGGGTTTTTATACCGTGTCTCGTGGTGACATTTCTGGCCGCCCTGATGATCGGCATGCCTGTCCTGGTGGGAGGCAGGAAGCTCATGAAGTCTTTTATCTGCCCCCACTGCCTGAAATCAATAGTTGTTGGGGATCTCCATTTTTCATGCCCGGCATGCGGCAAGGAACATCATGGTTCAGAAAATGACCTGTTTTGCTGGTGTTATGGCTGTAAAAAGAAGATCCCAGCGGTTGACTGCCCTCACTGCGGGGAATCGATAGATCTGTCCGCCCCGTATGACGAGAAGGCCCTGGAAGCAAAGAGAAAAAACCAATGAAACCTCCTGTAATTCTGATTGTTGATGATGAGGAATCCATAATCAGCTCTTTAAAGGGCTGTCTTGAAGACGAGGGCCTCGTTGTTTTCACCGCCCCGGACGGGATTAAGGCCGTGGACATAATTAAGTCCCGACCGATTGATATTGTTTTTTTAGATATCTGGCTTCCTGAAATGGACGGGCTTGAGACACTTAAGGTCATTAAGGACTTTAACAACGCAATCAATGTCGTCATAATGACCGGGCATGGGTCGGTCAACACGGCCGTGCAGGCAGTAAAGGACGGGGCTTTTGACTTTCTTGAAAAACCTTTTTCCTTAGATAGGGTGATTGATATTATCAGGAAGTTAACAGAGAACCTGCAGGCCGTGCAAAGCCTTGACGGCAAACAGGCCGGGGCGACTGCACAGGATGACAAATTTCTGACAGGAAATGATCAGTCTATTGTAAAAATAAATGAGTTTATTAAAAAAATCGCTGCCACCGGTGATAATCTTCTGATCCGGGGAGAGGCCGGAACAGGAAAGGATTTTGTGGCAAGGCTGATTCATTCCGGTTCAGACAGGAGGTCTCGCCATGTTCAGAAATTCTACTGTGCATTTCATGATCTCGATGAACTGGAATTAAATCTTTTCGGCAGTAAGAAAGGGGCGGATGGGATTTTAAGTGAGGAGAGCATCCTGTTAAGTGCGAAACAATCCACTCTTTTTCTTGATTCTATAGATATGCTTCCGATTAAGACTCAGGAAAGGCTTGCAGATGTTCTCAAATCCATTGATAAGGAGGATGAGAGTAGTGTCCGGGTCATAGCTTCAGTAACTACGAATGCGAACAACGAGGCCGGAGAGGGAGAGCTTTCCAAAGGCATTGGTTCCTGTTTTTTGTATACGATAGATATGCCGTCTCTTCGAAGCAGGCGGGGAGACATTCCGATCCTTCTTGATATGTTTGCCTCATATTTCTGCATGGATTACGGGTTCAGAAAAAAGGTGTTTGATGACGGCGCGCTTGAGACGCTTGTCAACTACGACTGGCCGGGCAATGTGAAGGAGCTGAAAAACCTGGTTGAAAAACTCATCGTTTCCGTGCCGACCATAAATATTTCCACCCACGATATTCCTCTTTCCGTACGGGATGACATGCGGTACAGCATGGCCCGTTATTATGAGAGATACGCGACTATGGCCGAGGCAGAGGATGCCTGGAAAAAGAATTACCTGCTTTATCACTTGAGGAAAAATGATAAAAATATTGCAAAAACCGCCCTCAAACTGAAGATAGACCAGGAAAATCTTAAAAAAGATATCACGGAATACGGGATCATCCTGACAACTGGTAAAAAAATCGGGAAAAAATTTCAGAGAACGCTCAAAAGGAGTATGGTTTTAAGCGGCACAGGTCTTCATTCCGGAGACAAGACAGGCATCATGCTTACCCCGCTGCCGCCGAACAGCGGCATTATTTTTGGAGATATTTCAAGCGGCGATACCATACCCGCGGACATCGACCATGTGGTCTCAACCGGTTTTGCCACGAGTCTTCAGAAGTCAGGCTCAGTGGCCCGCACTATAGAGCATTTCCTTGCCACTCTGCATGCGTACAGGATTACCAATCTCATGGTAAAGATTAACAAAGAGGTCCCCATCATGGACGGGTCGGCGGCGGATTTCTGCAAGATGATTGAAGACGCAGGCATTGAAGAGCAGGATGCGTTGATCGAAGAAATCGTCATAGACAGAAAGTATGTTATTGGCGAGGTCAAAAAAACGAATAAATATATAATCGTTGAACCGGCGGATAAATTTTCGATTTACTACAACCTGCGATATCCAAAGCCTGTGGGACACCAGGAATATAAGTTCGTGATGTCTGATGAGAATGGTTTCAGGGAAGAGATCGCGCCTGCACGGACGTTCGGTTTTGTAAAGGACATCGAGGCCCTTGAAAAGCAAGGCCTGGCCAGCGGAGGCAGGCTCAACAATTTTATTCTCGTTGATGACGAAAAGATCGTAAACACCGAACTACGGTTTCCGGATGAATTTGTTCGGCATAAGATCCTGGACATAATGGGTGACTTTTACCTGCTGGGCCGGCCGATACGAGGTAAGATAACCGCGAACATGACCGGTCATACTGAAAATGTTAAACTTGTCCGTATGCTCCGTGACGAGATGGGGTTGTAATTTTGCTGACTCTATATACAAAAAGCTAGGGGCAAGCTAGCCCGACTTTCGCGCTTTAAAAAAAACAAACCCATATTCAATGAGTTACGGCCACAGACACTACTGACGTCCTTCAAGTTTTGTTTAGGCTAAGTTTTTCTTTATCGGTAAATTTTTATAATCAACTCCTAATTTGTTATAAACGT
>JAIWHJ010000347.1:0-3163 GCA_048629695.1 Promethearchaeota archaeon | reverse complement strand
CTAAATATTCGGTTTGATGTTTGAAAACAGCTAAAACCACCAAACTGTAAATGTTTGGCAGCGCACCCCAAGGGCACTTCCTGTGAAGCGCTGCCGAATATTTACCAAAAATAGATTGTTCATCTTGTCCTGTCAAGAACTTAAGCCTGCTCGCCATTTCAACCTTTCAGACCGTAAGTACTGAAAAATAAACATGCTGAACTCACTTTTTCACACAAATTAATCTTTTTCGTTTATTGTTGAATAAAATGAAGTTAAATTCTAAAGGGTTCAGGGTTCAGGAATTCAAAGGTTCAAAAGGTTCAATGCGATTAACCCTGAACCTGTGAACTACACTTATAAGGTGTTTATTATGGGATTGGAAAAAATCAATAAGCGAACAGGCTGGGACAAAGGCGGTGCTTTGACGGTTGTGACAATTTTTTTGACAATAATCGGCATACTTGCAATCGGGGCGTTGGTTCTCCTCTTCGAACGGGAAAGGCCGTCATTCACCCTTTTGAGTAACGTTTCTCTGATAGGGCTTGAAAAAGAAATATCTTTTTCGGTCACGGACCGGAAAAGAGGAATACAAAAAATCCAAATATTCATTGATCAGGGCGACAAACACGCAAAAATCTATCAGGAAATATTTCCGGAATCAGAGTCCCTTATTCATCCGGGGCCCGGTCGTGTTGATAAATCATTCTCTATCGATACAAAGGCCCTGGGCCTTAGCGAAGGCCAGGCCATGCTCGTTGCCGACATATGGGATTATTCGATGTGGAACTGGACCAAGGGCAATAAAGCAACCCAGACTTATCCAATAAACATCGACACGCATCCTCCACGTGTGAACATAATCGACTCACCCAATTACATCAAGGCCGGAGGTTCAGGTATTGTGACGTACAAGTTGAATGAACCGGCCCTGAAACACGGTGTCACAATCAATGGTTATTTTCACCCCGGTCATTCATTGAAAGAAGGAATCTTCATTGCGTATATCGGGATTCCGTTTGATACAGTCAAAATCGAAAAGGCATTTGTATCAGCAACAGACCAGGCGGAGAACATCGGCTATGGCGCATTCGGAATGATCGTTCGAAAAATCAAGATCAGATCTGACAGGATCAATATAAGTGATAATTTTCTCCATCTTAAACTTCCTGAATTCTTACAGAGATATCCGGACCTCCAGGGCGAGCCTATTGATCAGTATCTTTATTTGAATGAGCAGATCAGAAAAGAAAACAATGAATTGTTCTCCGGCACATGCGTCAATTCAGCGATGGACAGGCTCTGGAATGGAACTTTCAAACGAATGGCCGGGAGTGCCACACGGGCCGGTTATCCTGATCACCGCACCTATTATTACAAAAATAAAAAAATCGACAGCCAGGTACACCTGGGAATAGACCTGGCCTCAGTACGGCATGCGGAAATCAAGGCAGCCAACAGTGGTGTGGTAGTATTCACGGACTATGTGGGACTCTACGGCCAGTCAGTCATCCTTGATCACGGACAGGGGGTATTCAGCCTTTACTCTCATCTGAGCCGGATAGACGTTGTGCCCGGAGACACGGTTGACCAGAACACTGTGATCGGCCTGACCGGAAATAGCGGAATGGCGCTTGGCGATCATCTGCACTTCAGTATGCTAATAAACGGAATCTTTGTAAACCCGCTTGAATGGTGGGACACCCACTGGCTGAAGGCGAATATTCTGAATCTGTTGTAACTACAATTATCAGTTATCAGTTGCCAGTTTTAAGTTATCAGTTGTCAGTTGTCGGTTGTCAGTCAACTAAATCTTCATTCTTCAATTGGCGCTTATTGGCACAGAAATGGACGTTTTGTTCATGTATCGGAAAAACAAAATTTCGCTGATTCGCATAGGATGAACCATGCCTATCCGGTTAATACAGGCTCGCCTGCTTCTGCTGGATTCGCACCTGTCTCCGCGCTTTCGTAAAATTTCCTGTCTGTCAGCGATTCAACTTGGGCGGCAATTTTCAGTACACTATCGAATCCCACCATTGGCCAAAAACGCCGGTTAAATCGGAAAACGAACTCGTTAAGATAAGCCTGCAAGTGCGCAGAACTGACTCCATGATGTGTTCCCAGCAACCACGCATCCAGATTCCCGAATACAATGTGGATCATTGGAAGATGCTGGTCCGTCTTTGCGTGATCACCTCGGACAGGAACAGCTCTGTGCCTGTAACCCAGCTTGTGTAAATTGTCGTAACCAGTCCACCCGTCGGTTCGTACTTCCGCTCCTTCCTGTATGTTATCCTGAACCATCGGGTTTAGCGTTTCTTGCTTACGGTTTGGAATAACGTAGAGGCGCAATCTACCTGCAATAAAACCACGACCATGTCCTCCTCGGTGCTGTGGGCGCTGGCCGGATGGTAGATTCGGGTCAGGACCAAGTGCTTTCTTCCGCGGGAGTACCTCTACCATGCCGACAACAAGTGTCTTGTGATGTTTCCCTCGCCCCTCTCCTTGTGTTGCACCACCGACGTACGTTTCGTCCACCTCGACTGGCCACTTGGCACCAATTCTATCCCGCCCTGGACGAACCATTGCAGCACGCAATCTGTGTAACATCAGAAACGCAGTCTCATAGCGTTTTATGCCGAGCTGTCGTTGGAACTGCAAAGCACTCATGCCCGGCGTCTGAGTTGTCACCAAGTATGCAGCCCAGAACCAAACAGGTAGAGGTTGCCGCGTTCGGTGCATAACTGTGCCTGCTGTAAGGCTGACTTGGTGGCCACACTGACGACATTCCAGCACGCGTGGTCTGGCCTGAAGACGCCATGGATCACCAATATAACCACAGGACGCACATTTGAACCCATCTGGCCATCGGATACGTTCCATATGGCGAGCGCAGGCCGTCTCATCAGGGAAAAGATTCTGAAACTCCAATAGAGTCCGCGGATAATTTGACATGCACCTGATTATACCCCGAGACAACAACCTGTGTCAACCGGATAGGCATGCTTTCAATTATCATTTTTGGTCAAAAAAAATGCCGCGTCATTCCCGCAGCCCTAAATCAAATAAAAACCTTAAGCAGCCACCTGAAAACGCGCTAAACAATGTGCATCTTTGTTGGAATGCCTATGAACGTTTTGTTATGCTGGCCGCCATCTCTCTGGGGTTGCTGGAGCTGATT
>JAIWHJ010000346.1:0-3178 GCA_048629695.1 Promethearchaeota archaeon | reverse complement strand
ATATACATCAAAAATCAAAACAAATTGTCAATAATCAATTGTAAATAACTAACTGATAATTAACGACATATTTATTTATGGGCAAAGGGCAGCCCTAACCTCTGAACCTCTGAACCTTTGAACCTTTCCATACATAAGATATCCGAAATATTCGGACCAAACGGCGTTCTGTCCCAAAATCTGCCAATGTATGAATATCGGCCCGGTCAACTTAAAATGGCCGAGGCTGTTGCCCGGGTCTTGTCCGTTGAATCCGGCATGGGAGGTAAACTTGCGGTTGAGGCTGGTACCGGAATTGGTAAAACACTGGCCTACCTTGTTCCTGCGGTGCTCAGCCGCCGGAAAATTATCGTATCAACCGGCACGCTCAACCTCCAGGACCAGATTTTAAACAAGGAAATCCCGTTTATTAAAGAATATATTGATCAAGATTTTTCAGTCCTTTGCGTGAAAGGCAGGCAGAACTATATCTGCCTGTATAAATGGAAACAGCTTGCCGCAGCGCCCCAGGCAAACATGTTTGAGGAGAGCGCCGAGTTTGCGGAAATTGCAAAATGGCTCAGGGAAACCAATACCGGAGACCGTGCCGAACTCTCGTGGTTGCCGGATGATTCCCGGCTCTGGCACGACATCAGTTCGACAGCCGGACAGTGCCTGGGGATGCACTGCCCTGAAGGCCCGTCATGTTTTGTGAATGAACTCCGAAAAAGGGCTGCCCGGACTCCCCTTCTGATCGTAAACCATCATTTGTTTTTTTCAGATCTCGCCCTGCGCCGATTCGGGTTTGCCGAAGTGCTTCCCCGTTACGAATTCGTGATCTTTGACGAGGCCCACCATCTTGAAAACGTGGCCACACGGTATTTTGGAATATCATTCAGCCTGTACCAACTCCTTGATCTGGCACAGGACATTGAAAAACTGGCCGAAACCGGGATAGCGAAACAAGATCGCGGGAAAATTATCAGCGCGGCCCGGGCCGCTGTAACACAGGCAAATCTGTTTGCCGCCCTGTTTCCCAAGGAGAAAGGACGGTTCCCCCTTACGGATTTCATTGATAACAATCCCTCCTGGAAGTCTGAATTAGAGGCGTTTGATGACCGTATTACATCACTTTGCAGGCAGCTTGAGCCTTTCCTGCTTTTAAGTGATGCATGGAACGGCATGCTGCGACGATGCGAGGAACTGCTTAACAATCTCAGAATGGTAACTGAAAAGGAAAATCCTTCATATGTGTTCTGGTATGAACGGCGGGAAAGATCTCTGCTTCTTTCAGCCTCTCCCATTGAGGTAGCAACAGAGATGCAGGAACACCTTTACGATCAGGTAAAAGGCGTTGTTTTCACATCCGCCACACTCACCACGGGCGGTGATTTCACCTATTTATTCGATAGGCTCGGTCTTTCCGAGGACACGGAGCGAGAGACAATTCATACACCGTTTGATTATCAAGGCCGCACCCTGCTTTACATTCCTGATAACAATTTCCCACAACCGGGACACCCCTCCTTTTTTGATGAGCTTGAGCAAAAAATATATTATATTCTCCAGGTTTCAAACGGCCGCGCCCTGTTACTATTCACAAGCGTTAACACAATGAAGACCGTATACGGTTCCCTGGCGGGCAGGCTGCCGTTTCCGCTGCTGATCCAGGGTTCCGCCCCCAGGTCGGTACTGCTTGAAACCTTTCAAAAGCAGACCAGTTCCGTACTCCTGGCAGTGGCAAGCTTCTGGGAGGGAGTAAATGTCCCGGGTGAGGCTTTAAGCTGCGTTATCATCGATAAATTGCCTTTTGAAGTGCCAAGCGATCCGGTTCTCATGGCCAGGGTCAACAGAATCCGGGAACAGGGCGGCAATCCGTTTTTTGATTTCCAGGTTCCAAGAGCCATTCTGTCGCTCAGGCAGGGAATTGGACGGCTGATGAGAAACGCCACGGACCGGGGATTGCTTGCCGTCATGGATGTCAGGTTGTTTACAAAACGCTACGGCCGTGCTTTTCTGGAAAGCCTTCCGGCCAGCCCGATCACTCGAGATCCGGCCGACATCGAGTTATTTTTTTCAAAGGATAAAAATCGTGAATCAAGCTGAAATGTTTGCACTTTTTAAACCTGAGGCAACAAAGGTCGACAACGCCATGCGCGAGGACCTTTCAACCATTGAAAGCCCGGAACTGGTCAAAATCATTCATCACGCGATTTTTAGCGGCGGGAAACGAATCCGTCCGCTTCTCACGGTATTGGCATCACAACTCGGCAAAGCCCGTGATCAATCACAAGAGACCGGGAAAACCGGCGATATTTACAAATTTGCCATCATATTTGAATATCTTCATGCCGCAAGCCTTTTGCATGATGACGTAATCGACCATGCCGATAAACGACGGGGCCATGCCGCGGCCAACGTGATCTGGGGGAATACGCCCGTTATCCTGGCAGGGGATTTCCTCCATGCCAGGGCAATGCTCCTGGCAGGCGCGGCCGGAGGCATTAAATGTTTAAAAATTATTGCCAAGGCCATATCGGCAATGGTGGAGGCCGAATTCCTTCAATTACGAAATGTTGAGCAGATTGATTGTCTGGAAAAAAATTATTTCCGGGTCTTAAGCGGCAAAACCGCAGCCCTGATCTCCGCAGCATGCGAGACAGGCATGATACATGCGGGCGGGAATGACCAGGAACAAAACGCCTTACGATTGTATGGAACAAACCTCGGCCTTGCTTTTCAGATTGTGGATGATCTGCTTGATTACCAGGGAGATTCGAACAAGACCGGAAAGGCGACAGGAAATGATTTTGCTGAAGGGAAAATGACACTCCCACTTATTCATGCCCTTGCCTGCTCCGAATCGGACAAACAAAACGTCCTTATGAATCTTCTTAAAGGCGGCCGGGAAGAGCGTGCCCGCAACGTTGATATTGCTGAAAAATTCATTCAAGAAAAAAACGGGTTTCAATACGCCCGGAATACGGCGGAAGGACTGATCAGCACGGCGATTTCAGAACTGAATATCTTTGAGGATAGTCCGGCAAAAAATATTCTGATCAGTCTGGCAGAGTACATCCCTGCAAGAGACAAGTAAGATGTAAGCGGCCACAGGCGGCGCACCCGGAGTCTCGCAGGCTCGCTTACCTGCACGCGATCAGGGCAACCGGTATAAGGTTGACTATAACCGGTAGCCCTG
>JAIWHJ010000345.1:0-3179 GCA_048629695.1 Promethearchaeota archaeon | reverse complement strand
TCCATCCCGCATGGCTGCGTTGCTCGTCGGTTAAATAGCCCTGCTATTCGCCCTCCTCGCGTCTTGCCATGCGAGCGTCTCAACACCTGAAAATGTAAATTTATTTTTGGGCGAACCCATAACCGCTTTTCTATCCGAAAATGGCGTCAAGCCCCAGGATGTGATGGAAATAATCGCTGTTCTGCAAGGGGGACGTCACCTCACCACCACAAATAAGCACGCGCTCAACCGTAAAAATTCGCGGCGCCTTTAATAGTTTTACCTTCCGCTGCACGTCCTTGATTACCGATATGCCGACCGGTTGTGAAGAAAATTTGCATTCAATCAGGGTCAACACCTGTCCTTTCCTCCGAACCAGGATATCGATCTGCAATCCGGGTTCATCCTTGCCTTTTCTTTTTCGTTGTCTGAAAAACGGCCCAAAGCCGATGATGGAAGAAATATCCATTTCCATCCGGGAAAAAATCCGGGAAAGATTTTTCAGGCAGAGCCGTTCAAAACAAAGTCCGAAATAGGTATCCAGGCTTGAACCCGCCAACTGCTCAAAAAGGCCGGGATGTGTGTTTAACTCAATTACCTTTCGATTGGGGGCAATATAGGTGAAGTAGAAACGTAGCCACTCGTCCCACAGAACCAGTTTCCTGGTTTTGTCGCCTTTGCCCAATACGGATTTGGGTGTGAACACATTGACAAAATCCGCCTGTTCCAGATTATTGATGTAACCGGTAAGACCGCCACCGGACGCCATGCCCAGACGCTCGGCCAGTTCCTCTTTTGCGCAACTCCTCTCGGCCAGCCATTTGACTATCCTTTCATAGGTCCTTGTTACCTTGAACTGCTCTTTGAATATAGTTTCAAACTCGGTCAGGAAAAAACCATGCTTTTGAAAACAAAGCCGGTCAACGTTATTGATAAGGGAATGGCGGGGATCGATTTGTTCCAGGTATTTGGGAATCCCTCCAAAGACCATCAGGAATTTCGCAATCTCAAAATCAGACCTGAATTTTTTGAAGAACAGTTTCGCCTCGGAAGCAGGCAATGGCGGCAGCTTGATTTCAAAGGTTTTCCTGTTATGCAGCGCCTTGGAATGAACAAGGTGATTGAGCATGAAACCGGCAATGGAACCGCACAGGACAAGAGTGATGCCGGAATTTGCCTTCCACCGGTTATCCCAGAAGAATTTCAGCAGGGATACCAATTCGCTTCTTCCCGAGGCCATCCAGGGAAATTCGTCAAAAACAATATAATGTTTTCCCTTCCGTATATGGAAGGAAAAGACGTCAAAGGCCTCCCGCCAGTCCCTGGCAACGCTTCTAGGCGTCCCGGTTTGATCGGCCAACTGCTGCATGAAATGTTCAATCTGTTTTTTTAGCGGAGCTTGCTGCAACCCTTCAAAATATAAATCTTTCTTGCGGGCCGCAGCCTTTGTCAGGAGCGTGCTCTTGCCGACTCGGCGCCGACCGTAGACAATACCCAGTTCCGCCCGTTTGGAGCCAATTGCATTCTTTATAATATTTAATTCATGTTCTCTGCCGTAAAACATGATTTGATCATAGATCAGCAAAGAAAAGAATGCAAGCATTGTTTGCCGATCTGTTATTTTTCCGAATAGATCGGCAAAAACCGTAATGTGCCCGATCTTTGCCGATCTATCGAAAACAGGGACAAGGAGGGCTATGCAAAAAAACCATGGAAGTCTGAACAGGTGCGTGTCTCGGGCAAGTAGTCGATGATATTTGATTTTATCAATGTCATAGGTTCCGGGTTCAAGGTTCAAGGTTTATTTGATCGGAATTTTTCCCAATTCAACCCACAAGGGGGTACGAAAAGATCAAGGGTTCACGGTTGAACCTCTTGCAGGAATGATTGTCATTTTTATTGCTTGAAATCTACACCTCCTTCACTTACTATGTAGTAAGTTATTATTTGGTAAGTTACTAAAAAAGTAAGCAGGGTGAAATATGGATCCTTTTAAGTTCGGACAGGTTGTGAGTGACAGGAATTTTTGTCCAAGGCCGGAATTAATTGAGAATGTGACCGGGAATATCAGGCAGGGGCAAAATATCTATGTCCAGGGGGAACGGCGTATAGGGAAGACCTCACTTATCTGTGAAGCCATTCGACGCCTGAAAAATTATCGCACTGTTTATGTGGATCTGTTTGGT
The DNA here is from genome assembly GCA_048629695.1 of Promethearchaeota archaeon. Classification (GTDB taxonomy): domain Bacteria; phylum Desulfobacterota; class Desulfobulbia; order Desulfobulbales; family DAOVYS01; genus DAOVYS01. The sequence goes on along the minus strand of JAIWHJ010000345.1, from coordinate 1,014 downwards.
GTTAAATCATCCGACATTTTGGCTAAACGCATGGTTACGGCCATCATCTCAATGGAACAAAAGAAAGACACCGTCTTTGCCAAGATGCTCAAAACATTTGCCTATTTAAGACCTTCCTTGTCGGTTGATCCGATAACAGGGGTTCCTTCCGTATCCCTGGACGCCTCGTTTAAAATGACCCCTGATAATATCGAATCCGTCCTGGATCTGATTGCTTCCATGCAGACACCCAAAAAACCTCTTGTTGTCGTGTTCGACGAATTCCAGGATGTGCTGAAATTCAAGGACGGCTATGAAACCCTGGCAGTCATGAGAAGCAAGATTCAATTTCATTCGGATCTTTCTTATGTTTTTGCAGGGAGTCTCCGCAACAAGATGGATGAAATTTTTATCAACCCGGATAGCCCGTTCTTTAAATCGGCTGTTTTGATCGCGGTCGGCCCGTTGGCTGAAACATTGTTTAAGGATTTTATCATAAAACGTTTTGCCGGTGGAGAGCGGAGTATCAGCAAAGACGCCCTTGACCGAATTTTTATGATTGCCGGGAATGTCTCCGGCGATATCCAGCAACTTTGCTCTTCTCTCTGGTCGCTTACCAATCCTGGTGATTCGATCAAACAAAATGATATTCCCAGGGCATTGGAATTAATATTTGCCAGGGAGTCAAAGGTATATGAAGCTGATTTAGATACTATTTCCGAACAACAGTTGAAATGTCTGACCGGAATCGCGAGATTAGGGGGGAAGAAACCGACTGCTTCACGATTTCTCATGCACATAGGCATCCCCTCATCGGCATCTGTGCTGAAAGCGCTGAATCGTTTGATTCAGTTACGAATCATTTTTAAGGCTGGAGATGAATATAAATTCGCCAATCCCTTTTTCAGGGCATGGTTGCTTTACAAAAATTTTTAGTGCCTCAGTGGTAATTTTCTTGCTTTTTGTAGAGGAAAAACTCCGAAGTTATATGTGACGCCTGCGGTGCCATATGTTTTAAGGCACTTATAGCTCTGA
>JAIWHJ010000344.1:0-3181 GCA_048629695.1 Promethearchaeota archaeon | reverse complement strand
TAAAATTTGTGGAAATGAAGACAACGCACACATTATGCTATCCGGATCAAAAGTATTTAACCTTTCTGTCGGCGGTGTAAAAAATTATCTCGAGTCTATCCAAATTGAATAAGCTGGATACCATTTTGAGTTCCACAAAGCTGGATTCGCCTTTATCGATAAGTTCCAAAAGTTCTATACAATTATTCAACATAGCCTGCCCTGTGAAATCATGTTTGCTTTTATTTAACTGGGGTCAACTACGTTCTTCAGTTCAATTACCACGTCAACTTATAAACTAATGTACGCGCAGGCGCGCAATTGTAATATACTGTGGCACTACCGCCTGGAGATTGCTCCAGGTCGGATCTTATAATTTCAAGCACTTATCATTTTGAACTGACATTTACTGTCAAACTTGAGCCAATTATATACATAATAGCTTATTTTTCTATACAGATGGTTGTTCATTGGGATACTGCTGAAACACATGCAGGTACACCTCATCCGTCTTGCTTCCAAGTTCTTCTTCCGAGTAACTTTTCGGCAACCCGGTTCTTTCATTCCAGAGAAAATTGGCAATTTCGACCTTGACGTCATCTCGTGTTGCCTGCTTCTCGCGCCAGTTATCAATTCTTAATTTTTCTGACTTCAACTCAAAAAGAAGCTTATGGGCAACTTCTTTGATTTGTTTAATGTCCCTGCCGGATAGATCCGGTTTGACCAGGAGATCGAAAATCGCAAGTGACTCTTCATCAAGTCCTTCTTGCATAGCACGCAGTGATTCTTTATCCAGGGAATCGACAAAACGCAGCAGTTCCTCGAAGGTGTTTTCTATGGTGACCCTGTCTTTTTCACGGTTGTATTCCTCAACGATTTGTTCAAAGTGCTTCTGAAAATCCGTCCGGAGAGGATTCTGCCTGATCATCCGGTGAAGTCTCTGTTCGATTGCATGTTTAAGATTCTGCACCGTCGTATTTTTTGATGGGGTGCGTTCAAATTCCTTTCGCAGTCGATCAAAATCTATCTTGCTTATATCGTATGTGGTGAAATCTTCAGTGGTAGTATCAGTATTATCATGTGTTTGAATTGCATTATCGACGACCTTATGCAGATCGCGGATGATATCGGCAATATCCGCTTTATCCCGGTCTTCCTGCAAGCTTTTATAGATGATATTGATTGCATCGTATTGCTGCCGGTATTCGTTTATACCCCTGATGGTAATGCATGCCTTGAACTTCTTGAATACCTCGCGGGCCATTATTTCAAACCGTTTTCTCGTTTCATCGTTTTCGTTTACCGCCTCCTTGGCATCGACTATCGCCTTGTTGCGGTCAAAGCCGGTCTTTTCGGTTATATCATTGAGGCTGAAATTCCGGAGCTCAAGAAAAGCGACTGTCATGTCGATTGCCTCGGCGAGGTTATCCAACAGCTCCTCTTCCGGTTTGACAGGGTCTGTTTCCGGCTGGGGCTGTTCCCCGTTGATGACACCGGCGCCCTGATGTCCGGCAAAGGTGGCAAGCGCCTTGCGCAGGTTTTTGAGAATTCCGCAGTAATCAACGATAAGTCCGTTGTTTTTCCCCTCGTACACGCGGTTCGCACGCGCAATGGCCTGCATGAGCGTGTGCGCTTTCAATGGCTTGTCAAGATACATTGTCGAAAGACTCGGCACATCAAAACCAGTCAGCCACATTGCGCATACAATGACAATCCTGAACGGATGATTCTCTTTTTTGAAAGCCTCGTCAACGTCAATACGCTTTCCATCATCGGTTTCAAACCCTTCTTTTATAAGCTTGCGATGCGGCGTGATGTCCAGTTTCCACTTTCGGAATTTGTCCACCTCTCCCTGCTCTTCGCTGACAACAACCGCCATAAGGCTCTCTTTCATCCACTTGATTTGCCGACGACGGTATATCAATTCCTGCTCATCGGCAGCTTCGATACGCCCTTTTTCAAATTCCTGAATCTTTTTCGTCCAGTACTTTTCGATGAGTTCATGCATTCGCACACAGGTAATCTTATCAATACAGACAAGCATGGCCTTGCCGGATTCCCACGCCATTGAGTAATGCTCCACAAAATCACGGGCTATCTGATTAAGGCGTTTTTTGCTGGTGATGATATGGTAGTCCCGTTTAAGTTCCTTCTCCAGACGCTGGGCCACATTGATGTCTTCGATCTCCAGCTCCTCCAGCTTCTCGGCGATTCGCTCGTTCAGGTCGCTTTTTGACACGCCCAGCTTGTCACCCCTTGCATCGTAATAGAGAGGAACCGTTGCCTTGTCATCCACGGCGCGCTTAAAATCATAGGTTGAAATATAATTGCCAAAAACCCTCCGTGTGATCTCGTCGTCCTTGAAAAGAGGTGTGCCTGTAAAACCGATATACCCGGCATTTGGCAGAGCATTCCACATATTCAGCGCCAATAGTCCATATTGAGTGCGGTGGGCCTCGTCACTGATAACAATTATGTCATCCCGGGAAGAATAAGGATTGTCAGGGTTTACCTCTCTGTTGAACTTCTGTATGAGGGTAAAGATATATGCCTTGCGCTGTTTGAGAAGTTTTTCCAGATCATCGCCCGATTCCGCCCGGCACGGGTCCTTGTCGTTATCCACAATACCGCATCCGGCAAAGGTCTTATAAATCTGAGTATCCAGATCATCACGGTCGGTCAGTATGAGAAAGGTAAAGTTTCCGCCCAGCCTGCGGTGAACCTTTCGGGAAAAAAATACCATGGAATAAGACTTTCCGGAACCCTGTGTATGCCAGAATACTCCGAGTTTGCCCTTGCGAAGTCTGCGTCCCTCCACGGCTTGCATAGCCCTGTTGACGCCCAGGTATTGATGGTTGCGTGCAATAATCTTGACCAGATCGCCCGAGCTGTCATCGAAGACAATAAAGTTTTCAAAAAGATCAAGGAAATTGTTTTTGTTGCATATCCCCTTCAGGAGGGTTTCCATATCCACCACGCCCGGCTCGTCCTCTTCAAGGCGCTTCCATTCGTGAAAATGTTCGTAATTGCCCGACAGCGAGCCGATCTTTGCGTCTACTCCATTGGCCAGGACGATGAGGGTGTTGAGATGAAAGAGATGAGGTATCGTATCCTTGTAATCGGAGAAGTTCTTTTCGTATGCGGCGCGGATATCCTTGTGGATATTTTTCAATTCCATAAAGAGTAAAGGAATCCCGTTCAC
>JAIWHJ010000343.1:0-3189 GCA_048629695.1 Promethearchaeota archaeon | reverse complement strand
TGGTTTTCCTCATCACTCACTACTCAACACTCAACTCTAAGTGGCTGAAAATAAAACCAACCCCTCAGTTGTCAGCACCAAAACAGGAAGTTAAAAATACTGACAACTGATAACTGAACACTGATAACTAAAAATTAATTTTGCTTTGCTCTGGCAATTGCAATGGTTCCCGTCCTGACTATCTCCTTAATGCCTATTGGTCTCAGGAGGTCGATCACGGCCTGAAGTTTGTCTGCGGACCCTGTTACTTCTATGGCATAGCTTTTGGAGCTTATGTCAACTACTTTACCCCTGAAAACATCCACGATTCGAAGCACTTCGGCCCTGGTATTGGCCTCGGCCTTGACCCGGATGACCGCCATTTCGCGCTCTACATAAACAACCTCGTTCATATCCGAGACCTTGATCACGTCAATCAGTTTGTGGAGTTGTTTGGTGATCTGTTCGATAATGCTGCTATCTCCCCTTGTTACAAGAATCATGCAGGAGATGCTCGGGTCAAGCGTCTCGTTTACAGACAGACTTTCGATATTGAAACCGCGGCCGCTGAAAAGACCTGTGACCCTGGAAAGGACGCCCGATTTGTTTTGCAATAGGACAGATATGGTGTGTTTCATGAAAATCGCCTCATATTGTGCTTTAGTTGAGCTATTGAGCTAAACATCTAAGCGCTGATAGCTGTTTATTGCGGCATTTCAGGCCAGGAGCATTTCAGTAGTGGCCTTGCCGGCCGGCACCATTGGGTATACGCCTTCTTCTCTGGCGATCACAAAATCCATGATCACGATATTGTCGGTAGCCAGCGCCTTTTTGATTACAGGCTCCACTTCTTCGGGTGTGGTAGCCCGCAGCCCGACAGCGCCATATGCCTCTGCCAGGGCGACAAAATCCGGCGCTACTTCTATATTGGTGCCCGAATACCTTTTATCATAAAACAGTTCCTGCCATTGTCGCACCATACCAAGGAAACCGTTGTTTAAAATAGCGATTTTTACAGGGCAGTTGTGCTGTCTTGCAGTGGCAAGCTCCTGGATGTTCATCTGGATGCTTCCATCCCCGGCAATATCGATGACCGTCCGGCCAGGGGCAGCCATCTGTGCGCCGATTGCCGCGGGAAAACCATACCCCATCACGCCGAGTCCGCCTGACGTCATAAAGGCCCGCGGGTTGTTAAATTTGTAAAACTGCGCGGCCCACATCTGGTTCTGCCCGACTTCCGTCGTGATAATCGCCTCACCATTTGTAAGTTCGTGCAGCTTCTGCACGACAAACTGTGGCTTAATGACTCCCTTCACCTTTTTATAGGTCAACGGGTGTTTCTTTTCCCATTCCTTGATCTGTTTCAGCCAGGGCTCGACCTTCTTTTCCTGGGCTGCCTTATTAAAATCGTCGTTCCTGTCAAACCAGGTATTAATCCCGGTCAATGCGTGCTTGCAGTCGGCCACTATCGGAATATCAGCAGGCACGTTTTTACTGATGGAGGTCGGATCAATATCAATGTGAATGATCTTGGCGTGCGGTGCAAAGGCGTCGAGTCTTCCTGTGATCCTGTCGTCGAATCTGGCCCCGATCGCGACTATCAGGTCACTCTCCTTCATGGCCATGTTGGAACAGTATGTGCCGTGCATGCCCAGCATGCCCATGGACAGGTGGTGCGTTCCGGGAAATCCGCCAAGCCCCATAAGGGTCATGGTCACGGGGATGGACAATTTAATTGCAAGTTCGGTCAGTTCCTCATTTGCATCGGAAGAAATCACTCCTCCGCCGGCATATATTACAGGCTTTTGGGCCTTGTGAATCGCTTTGCACGCCTTTTCAATCTGCCCTGGGTGGGGTTCATAGGTCGGCTTGTATGTCCGCATCTGAACCGGCTTTAAGGGAGGGTACTTGATTTTTGCCACACTCACATCCTTTGGAAGGTCGATCAGCACCGGGCCCGGGCGGCCCGATTTCGCGATATAGAATGCCTCACGGATGGTCGGCACCAGTTGATCGGGATCCTTTACCAGGTAGTTGTGCTTTGTGCATGGCCTGGTGATCCCTACAATGTCCACTTCCTGGAAAGCATCGTTGCCTATCAGTGCGGTGGGAACCTGGCCTGTGAAGACCACTATCGGAATGGAGTCCAGGTATGCGGATGCAATGCCCGTGACTGTATTCGTGGCCCCCGGGCCCGATGTCACCAGCGCACACCCAACGGTCCCCTTGACTCTGGCGTATGCATCCGCGGCATGGACAGCGGCCTGTTCATGCCGCACCAGAACATGCGTCAGATTTTCATTTTTTAATAACTCATCGAAAATGTCGATGATTACACCTCCGGGAAAACCGAAGATAACTTCCACGCCTTGTTCTTCCAAACATTTTATCATGGCCTGGGCGCCCGTGATTTTCATAGCCGTTATTCCCCTGTTTAATTTTTTTCCAAGCAAAAGTTCACCAGCGCTGCATCCGGAGTCTCGCGGACTCCGAATGCCCTTGGGATGCAGGCCGATTTTGACCAATTCCGGAACCGACCAGGTAAGCGCAGATTCTGAATTCGACCCAAATGTGAGCGCCTAAAATAAAAATTTCCGGCTGGATGGGCGAAATTTATTATAAAAAAAGCAACACATCCTCAAACCGGACTAAATATAATAAAAAAATTATCTATAAATTGACCCACGAAATTTGTCAACCATGTTTTTTGACTGCGGGATTATCCCCTCGTCTCTTCCCAGGCGGAAAAATTCCTGAACAGCTGCTATTCCTTCCGGCCCGAGGTCTTTGGAATAATTGTTTACGTAGAGTTTAATATGGTCACTGATAACCGCGTCGTCCATCTCCCGGGCATGGCGTCTTATGTATTCCATGCATTGCCCGGGGTTGGAAAAGGCGTGCTGAACGCTTTCGCGGATGCATTGGTCAATTTTTGAGATCAAATCCTTTCCTAAAGAGCGCCTGGCGGCAATTCCGCCCAGAGGAATCGGACTGCCGGTTTTATCCTCCCACCATTCGCCGAGATCCCGGATCAATTTCAAACCGTGCTGCCGGTATGTGAATCTACTTTCGTGTATTATCACACCGGCATCTACTTTTCCTTTGGAGATGCTCTCCATTATATCATCAAACCGCATGGCAATGGTATTGCATTCCGTCGCAAACAGCTTAAGCAGCATTGCAGCCGTTGTGAATCGTCCGGGTATTGCA
>JAIWHJ010000342.1:0-3195 GCA_048629695.1 Promethearchaeota archaeon | reverse complement strand
TATAGCGCTCAGATTTAAGGTCAGGTTCGATCAAGTAACCACTTTTAAAACCGCAGGCATAGCCGGACTACGTTGAGGATTTTAAAAGTGGTTACTTGATCGAAGATGGCTTGAAGATGGGGTGGGATATGGGTAAGTTATTTATTTCCACATTCCTTATACATGTATAAAGGAAGATTATTATGAGCATGTCAGTAGTTAAAAAAAATACGTTTCCGGTATTGCTGTGCGGACTGTTCCTGGTTGTTTCCGGAGTAATCAGTTATGTGAAATATAATCAAACAGATACCCTTATTCTCAATCTGATTATGGCGATGATCGGTATAATCAGCGGTCTGCTGGCCGTCCGGAGCATCATGAAAGATCTGAGACAGCCTCTTGATGCGCTGGCAAGTATTACGGACACCCTTTCCCGTGAAGGTTGCGCTATTTCCGAGTCGTCTGAAAAAATTGCCGGTAATGTGGGCGAGCAGGCCGCAAGTCTCGAAGAAACTACGGCAACTCTTGAAGAGATCTCCTCCATGACCGACAGGAACGCTGAGAACTCCAATCAGGCCGATAATCTGATGCAGGAAAACCAGACCATCATAAGTAAGGCTGAAGCCACGATGAAAGAGATGATTACCTCCATGGATTCTATTGCCGAATCCGGCAGAGATACGAGGAAAATTATCAAGACCATTGACGAAATCGCATTCCAGACAAACCTTCTGGCCCTAAATGCCGCGGTAGAGGCTGCACGGGCCGGTGAGGCCGGAGCAGGGTTCGCCGTTGTTGCGGACGAGGTACGAAACCTGGCAATGAGATCTGCTGATGCGGCTAAAAACACATCAAGCCTTATTGACGAGACAGTCAAAAAAATTGATGACGGCACGATGCTTGTGGAACAGACAGGACAGGCATTTAACAGCGTGTCCGAGGGGTCCGGCAAAATTGCCGATCTGATATCCGAAATCGCCGGGGCCAGCCGGGAACAGAATACTGGTATCAGACAATTGAACACAACCATTACAGAAATGGACAGGGCCGTTCAGATGAACGCCAGACACACCGACCACAACTCAATTTCAGCAAAAAACCTGGAAAGTCAGGCCGAAGAACTCGAAGGTATTGTACAGCATTTACTGGCTCTCTTGGGATCGGCCGGTGAGCCTCCAGCCGAATCAAAGATCAAAAAATCGGTGCCTGCCACAAAGTCATCTATTCCAGGTATGGAGGGAAAATTCAGGGCCGGCGCTTCCGATGATCCCGATGCATCGAACGTACTGAAAACGTCGAAAGCGCCGAAAAAAGACCATACTTTAAAAACCCTGCCGGGTCCGCGTACCTCGGACGCAGGCAGAGGTAACAAACCAAACGTCAAGGATGTAATCCCATTTGATGACGACGAATTTGAAGATTTTTAGCATATAAGGGCTCGGCAAAAAATAACTTGGTGTTTTTTGCGCCCAAATGTGTCATAGATTTAGTCGATCTGATTGAGTGAAACCGCAAGCAGGCGTAGTAGGGCTACTGTGAGGATTTCGCGAATCAAGAGCGGCTAAAGATATGATACATTCGGGATGCGAAAACGGTAAGTTATTTTTTTTTGACGAGCCTTAAGGAGGAATTATTAGTGAAAGCAACATTTACAACAAAGGTCTTTGAAACCGAGACCATCCAACTTGCAGATACAGAAGAAATGATTGTTAAGGGCGGGCGGGATAAATTCCCTCTGCTGCCGCAGGCATTTCAAGGAATAAACCAGATCGGCGTAATCGGCTGGGGCTCCCAGGGTCCGGCCCAGGCTCAAAATCTGCGTGATTCCCTTGAAGGGACCGATATTAAGGTCAAGATCGGACTGCGGGCAGGCAGCTCCTCCATGGCCGGAGCCGGGGAAGCCGGGTTTACCGAGGAAAACGGAACCATGGGAGAAATGTACCAGGTAATAGGCGAATCAGATATGGTAATCCTGCTGATATCCGACGCAGCCCAGGCCGACAATTATGAAAAGATTTTTAATCACTTGAAAAATGGCGCTACACTGGGTCTGTCCCATGGGTTCCTGCTGGGTTACTTAAAGAGCATCGGCAAATCATTTCCTGCCGATATCAATGTGGTTGGTGTCTGCCCCAAAGGCATGGGGCCATCGGTTCGCCGGCTGTATGTCCAGGGAAAAGAGATTAACGGGGCCGGCATAAATACAAGTTTTGCAGTAGAGCAGGATCTTAACGGCCGTGCAGCCGACCAGGCGCTTGGATGGGCAGTGGCCCTTGGCGCACCGTATATCTTTATGACAACATTGGACCATGAATACCGAAGCGATATCTTTGGTGAGCGCGGTATTCTTCTGGGCGCGGTCCATGGTGTTGTGGAAATGTTGTACCGTCGCTATGTCATGGAAGACGGCATGAGTGAGGAAGATGCTTTCACAGCGTCCGTGGAAAATGTCACGGGCCCGATCAGTCGGACCATTTCGCATAAGGGCATTCTTACAGTATATGAACAGCTTGACGATAAAGGGAAAAAAATCTTTGAAAGGATCTATTCACTTGCATATGGTCCCGCCTTTGACCAGTTGCTCGAGATATACGAAGAGGTGGCCTGCGGCAATGAGATCCGCAGTGTCATCATGGCAGGCTCACGGTTCAGCCGTTTCCCAATGGGCAAGATCGACGGAACGCGCATGTGGAAGGTGGGTGAAAAGGTCCGTGCCGCCAGAAGCGATGCGGAGATTGCCGTAAATCCGTTTACTGCCGGCATTTACTGTGCCGTGATGATGGCCCAGATCGACCTGTTGATCGAAAAAGGACACTGTTTAAGCGAAGTATGCAACGAGTCCGTGATTGAAGCAGTTGACTCTTTAAATCCGTTCATGCATTACAAGGGTGTGGCATTCATGGTTGATAACTGCTCCACTACGGCACGCCTCGGGACCAGGAAATGGGGACCGCGTTTCGACTATATCCTGCGTCAGCAGGCCCTTGTCTCCTATGACCAGGACACACCGACCGACAATAAACTGATTGAAGCGTTTAAAACGCACTATATCCACAAGGCCATTGCAACATGCGCCACCCTGCGTCCGGCTGTGGATATCGCAGTAGTCGGCTAACCATTTATGATTGTAATGATGAATGATGAACAGGGATGAGAATATTGAAATGTGGATGTTTCCTGTTATTGTTCATCATTCATCATTCATTCAGGACATCC
>JAIWHJ010000341.1:0-3202 GCA_048629695.1 Promethearchaeota archaeon | reverse complement strand
CAAACAGCTTGACCCTGGCGGACTGTCCCTCCGGCGCCGATGAAGGCTTTTCCTTTGGTGGAATGCTGGGATCCATTTTTTAACCTTTTTTTCGTCCCCGTCCCTTAGCACTGATTTATTGCCGACCCCTTAACGTGATAACAGAAATTTTTTCTTCATTTACCCCAACATATGAATTTCGCTGCCGTGTCATTTTCCTCAAATTATGCAATATCTTGATAATGAATCCTATCTTCTTGACCTGCTCACAAAAAGCCGCCTGATCTCTTCGGACCAGCGAGGTCTGGTCACGCTCAAAAAGGACCAGCAGCGTCAACTTTTGCTCAGAAATCGACAGAGAACAAGAGGCCCCTCCGGCCAAAAACAGGAGCCCGAACAGCCGGACATGGTGGATGTGATTATTTCACTTCATCTTGAAATTCCAGGGAAAACCAGGCTGATTCTTTCGGAAGATCATATTATGCGGGCCATGGCGGCAGACATTGGGCTCCCATATAAGAAACTGGACCCCCTGGATCTTGATCTGGGCCTGGTTACCAAGACCATCCCCAAGTCATTTGCGCTAAAGCATCTTCTGCTTCCATTTGCCATGAAAAACGGCGTGCTTCAAGTTGCGATCTATAACCCGAACAACCTCACAGCGCTTGAAGAGATTGAACGTGCCAACCAGATATCGATAAAACCGTTTTTAAGCTCAAAATCCGATATACATAGAATTCTTGCCGAGTTTTTCGGGTTTCAATCTTCCATATCAGCGGCGGAAACCCACCTGGGCGGCCCCATGGTGGATCTCAGCAACCTGGAGCAGTACGTCAAGATTTCGTCCTCCTCGGAAATCGCCTCAACAGATCATCACATCAAAGGCGCGGTGGATCATATGTTCAACTATGCCTTTGATCAGCGAGCCAGTGACATTCACCTTGAACCTAAGAGAAATGACACTCTTATCCGGCTGAGAATCGATGGGGTTCTGCATACGATCTACACCCTGCCCAAGGTCGTGCACCCTGCCATCATCTCCAGGATAAAAACACTCTCAAGGCTTGATATTGCGGAAAAACGGCGTCCCCAGGACGGTAGAATCAAGGTAGACAGGGAGGGGAAAGAAGCGGAAATCAGAGTCTCCACTATCCCGGTGGCATTCGGAGAAAAGGCGGTTCTCAGGATACTTGACCCGGACATCCTGTTTCAGGATTTGTCCAAAATCGGATTTTCGGATCACGACTTTCACGTGTACGAAAATTTTATAAAGGCGCCGCACGGCATAATCCTGGTGACAGGCCCGACAGGCAGCGGAAAATCGACTACACTCTATTCCACATTGAAATGCATTGCATCTCCTGATAAAAACATTATCACTGTGGAAGACCCGGTGGAGATGATCCACGAGGAATTTAACCAGATTTCGGTGCAGCCGCAGATTGAAGTTACTTTTTCAACCATATTACGAAACATTCTTCGCCAGGATCCGGACATCATAATGATCGGCGAGATCCGTGATCCGGCAACGGCAAATCACGCGATTCAGTCTGCCCTGACAGGGCATCTCGTCTTTTCGACACTGCACACCAATGATGCCGTTTCTTCTATCAGCCGGCTGAGGGATCTGGGAGTGGAACCATTCCTGATCGGATCCACCATGCTGGGAGCAATGGCCCAGCGCCTGGTGCGAACTATATGTCCATATTGTATTGAGAGCTATTCGGAATCAACTGAAGTCCTGCGCTCTTTCGGCTTCAACCTGGACGAGACCATCATTCCTTCCGGAGAGACCACACTGAAACTTAAGCGGGGCAAGGGATGCCGGGAATGCCGTAAGACAGGATTCATGGGACGTTGCGGAATTTTTGAAATTTTTCCAATGTCGGACCGGATCAAGCAGATGGTTGCAACCTCTGAATCAGAGGCGGATATTCGAAAGACCGCTTTGCGCGAAGGCATGACCACTCTTAAGGATGACGGCTGGCTTAAGGTCAGACAGGGAAAAACCACGTGCGAGGAGGCTATTCGTGTAATAGGCGTCACACATGATTGAAAAGAGCTGTTAGCCGTTAGCTTTTAGCTTGTGGAGTTTTTTATTGATTTCTTGAGCTAATCGCTAAAAATTTTATTAAATCACCATAACTCCGTTATAATATAATCAGGAAATTTTAATGTCCGGTAAAGTAGTCTGTACCAATAAAAAGGCATATCACGATTATCAGATTGATTCGATCATTGAGGTAGGAATGGTGCTCATCGGCCCGGAGGTCAAGTCTCTCAGGGCCGGCAGGGCCAACCTGCGTGACGGCTACGCAAAGATCCAAAACAATGAGGCATTTCTTTTTAATGTACATATCTCGCCTTACGTATATGCCACTCAGGAGCCGCCTGACCCGTTGCGCACGAGAAAGCTTCTTCTGTCCAGGCAGGAAATCAAAAAACTTTCACGCAAGGTTGATGAAAAAGGATTTGCTTTAATTCCAATTAAGATATATTTTAAGAGTAATGGAAAGGCTAAATTGGCGTTGGCGCTGGCCAAAGGTAAAAGACAATACGACAAACGCGCATCTTTGAAAAAAAAGGATACTGAGCGCGATATGGCAAGGGATCGAAGAGAATACTGATTTAATCGTTCACAGGCACCCCATCTGCACGCGCCCAACGGAAGTGCCCTTGGGGTGCGATCAGTCCGGCTCACATAGGTTGTTTACTATAGTTCGCCAGCCTGATTGCGCACATATGGGGCGCCTGTGAACGATTAAGTGCGGAGGAAAGGGATAACCGTTGTTTGGTTGCCTTGATCCCGTGATTGAAAACATACAAAACAATAAGGGGGCGAAACGGATTCGACGGGGATATATAAGCTTAAGCTGCATGCCGAGGTCTATCTGCTCGTAAAACAGGTAGGATAAATATAGTCGCAGACGATTACGACTATGCCCTGGCGGCATAAATAACGCCAGCGTCCTCCTGATCGGTCCCACCGGATCAGATCGGGGCGTCGACTAGGTGGGATAGCTGCCGGGACGCGACTGCCGTCCCGAAAGCGAAACTTTAGCAGGATAGCGCCGAAAGCCTCTTGTCCTGGAGGGGCCCAGGCGCGATAAGCACCTAAACAGGACTAAGTATGTAGATGCTTAAGGGGAGTATTTTCGGACGCGGGTTCGACTCCCGCCGCCTCCACCAATTAGTTATTTTATTTCAATAGGTTATGCACTGT
>JAIWHJ010000340.1:0-3210 GCA_048629695.1 Promethearchaeota archaeon | reverse complement strand
TACGAACGATTAAACCGTGCATCTGCGGCGCTGGTGGACGACTAAACTTTTTTTAGGAAGGCCAGTCGATTCAAGGCATTCAGATATGCCTTGGCCGCTGCGGTGATGATGTCCGGATCAGCGCCTCGACCGATTACTACTTTGCCCTTATCTTCCAGTCTTACAAGAACCTCTCCCTGTGCATCAGTGCCGCCTGTAATGGAACTGACCGCAAAATAGAGGAGTTTGCTGCTTGTATCGGTCAGATCGGCAATGGCACGGAATGAGGCGTCGATAGCGCCTATACCGGTGAAGGCCCTTTCTTTTTCTTTGCCGTCAACAAGGATTCGAACCGATGCCGTGGGTATTGTCTTGCTGCCGCTCATTGCCCCGAGAGACAAAAGCTTGAATGTCTCAGGCGCCTTCAGCACCTCATCCATTACAATGGCTTCAAGGTCTTCGTCAAACATCTCCTTTTTAACGTCAGCCAGTTCCTTGAACCGGGTAAAGACCCTGTTTAATTCGTCATTGTCAAGGTTGTATCCAATGAGCTTGATTTTGTCCTGCAGCGCATGCCTGCCCGAGTGTTTGCCGAGTACGATATTGTTCTTTGAAAGGCCGATATCGCCAGGATTCATAATTTCGTAGGTGGTGCGCTCTTTGAGCACGCCGTCCTGATGCACACCTGCTTCGTGCAGAAATGCATTGGCGCCCACAATGGCCTTATTCGGCTGTACGGACATTCCGGTGATCGTACTCACAAGCCGGCTTGCAGTATGTATCTGTTTCGTAACCACTTCCGTGTGCACATCCATGAGATCCGCCCGTGTGCGGACAGCCATTACAAATTCTTCCATAGCCGTGTTCCCGGCCCGTTCACCGATTCCGTTGATAGTGCATTCGACCTGTCTTGCGCCGGCCTTTACAGCAGCCAGTGAATTGGCCACGGCAAGTCCAAGGTCATTGTGACAGTGAACACTTAAGATTGCCTTGTCAATATTCGGAATGTTTTCCATGAGATACTTAATCTGGGCAGCATGCTCCTCAGGCATGGCATACCCGGTCGTATCAGGAAAATTAACAGTTGTAGCGCCCGCATCAATTACCGCCTCAAAGACCTTGCATACAAAATCAAGATCGCTCCTGGTGGCGTCTTCAGCGGAAAATTCGACGTTTGACGTATATTTTGCAGCATGTTTAATAGACGCAACAGCCAGTTCAAGTACCTGTTCCCGGTTTTTTTTAAGCTTGTATTTCAAGTGGATATCAGAGGTTGCAAGAAAGGCATGGATCCTGGGATCCTCACCATTTTTCAGTGCGTCCCACGCCACATCGATGTCTTTCCTGTTACAGCGGCACAGCCCTGCAACGCGAACGTCCCTGATATGGTCCGCTATATTTTTCACACACTCGAAATCGCCTTTTGAGGCTATGGGAAAACCCGCCTCAATCACGTCCACGCGCAGTTTGACGAGCTGCTGGGCCAGACGGAACTTCTCCTGCATATTCATGCTCACGCCGGGTGACTGCTCGCCATCGCGCAAAGTGGTGTCAAATATTGTTATCTTGTCTCCACGCATTGTTTTTTCCTCCCTCACCCTCACCCTTCAGTGATTGAATCTCTTTCCTTTTCCTTGATTTTTTCACCACGTTTTTTAAGCAGTCCGGTAATCCGGTTGACCGGGCCGGATGAAACATAGATCACACCTAAAATGAACAGGGTCACCTGGGGTTCGGTTGCAACGACCATTATCACAAGCACCATCGCCACCAGCGCCTGAAAGGTCTTTGCCTTTGTGGTTTCAGGATGTTTAAAGCTGAGATAACGGCACGAACTAACCATCAGATACGAGAGTACGTAAACCAGAAACAACATAGCCATATCCTTGACAGAGCCCTTAATCTCAAAGAACAGGCAGAAAAGGACCGAAGTGGCGATCATGCCTGCCGCAGCCGGACAGGGGAGACCCACAAAGGTCTTTCCGGAACCACTTGAGGCTTGAGTGTTGAACCTGGCAAGCCTGAGGGACGTTGTTGCCACATAGAGGAAGGCGGCAAGCCATCCGTAACGCCCATAGGGGTGAAGGGTCCACTGGTATGCCAGCAATGCGGGGGCCACGCCGAAGCTGACCAGATCGCACAAGGAATCGTATTCCATGCCGAAATGGCTGGTCGTCCTTGTTATTCGGGCCACCCTGCCATCCATTCCATCAAAGAGGCCGGCAATGATTATTGCCACTGCTGAATGGAAAAAACGGCCGTTTACAGCAGATATAATTGCATAAAATCCACTGAACAGACTGGCAGTGGTGAGCAGTTGAGGAAGAAGGTATATCTTGCCTTTGCCAGGATCATTACTCTCACGGGAATATAATTTGTCCTTCATTATGTTCACTTTCTCTGGATTGGTTCAGGGGTTCAAAGGTTCAGGGGTTCAAAGGTTTATTTGATCGGAATTTTTCCCTGTTCAACCCTGAACCCTGAACGTGGAACCCGTTTTTATAAAGAGAGATAACCGAGCACGGTCTCGCCCCCTTTGACTGTTTGACCTTTTTTGACATCCAGCCGGACTGTAAGGGGCAGGTAAAGGTCAACCCGTGAACCGAAACGAATCATGCCGAACCGCTCGCCCCTTAAAAACTCATCGTTCCGCACAGCCAGGCAGACGATTCGCCGGGCGATCAGTCCCGCCACCTGAACAACCGCCATTCTCTGATCGTTCTTTGTTGTCAGTATGACTGCACAATACTCGTTTTCCAGGGCGCCTTGTTCTGAGTTTGCCGAAAAAAAACGGCCTGGAGAATACAATACCTTTAAGACTTTTCCGGGAAACGGGATGCGGTTTACATGAACATTGAACAAATTCATGAAAATACTCACCTTGACGACCTGTTCGTTAACAAACCTGTCATCAAAGACCTTTTCAATAAGAATGATCTTTCCGTCAGCCGGCGCCACCAGGACATCTTCTTCTTCCGGGGAAATTCTTTGCGGGTCTCTGAAAAAATAAAGAGTAAAAGTCGTAAGTAAAAAGGCCGCTAAGGTCAAATCGTCATACTGCAGTATGGCCGCCACAACTGTTGAAAAGGCGGTAAATATGATAAACGGATAGCCTTCCAAAGCTACCGGTATTCGAGGTTTTTTCATTTATCAGTTATCAGTTATCAGTTGTCAGTTGTCAGTTGTCAGTTGTCAGTTGTCAGTTGTCAGTTGTCGGTTGTCAGCACCAAA
>JAIWHJ010000339.1:0-3213 GCA_048629695.1 Promethearchaeota archaeon | reverse complement strand
ATGGAACCCCCTAAGGCTAAAGCGGGTTGACAGCATATTCCAGGCAGTCCTCCTTTCTTTTCCCGGCAACGGAATATTGAAGAGAAGGAGAAGCAGCCCGAATAGGGTCATCAGTTGGCCAAGCCTGTCTCCAAAGCCAGGCCCATAGAAGAGGCGCACCTGTTTTTCGTTTGGATAAATAAGCATAAATGACGGCGAAGCCAGGTAAATTTTTTCTGCCCCTTCTACGTGCCAGTTCGGATGATACGAAACTTTTACGAGATGCGGTTTCCCAAGGCAATCTGTTTCCAGTAATAAAAAACCCAGGAACCGTATTCATACAGAATCCAGCGGGTCTGTTTTCCGTCTTTCCACCAGCCTTGGGGTGAAAACGGGTCGTTTTTTGCCGCCACGCTGCTGAGTTCGAATCGATCTCCATAAAGGCGCTTCCAGATATGCATGGCCCGTCTGGTGTGGGTCTTGCTGGTCGTGATAATAATGCTCTTGATTTTCAAAGAAGCAAGTCCCCCGCCCACAGCCCGGGCCTCGCTTACCGTGTCATAGGCATCCTCGGCGCTGATTGCCCTGACCGCTTGCCTCGGTACTCCCAACACCTCCAACATCCGCAATTTCTCTTCCTGCCATGGGCAGCAACTCTTGTATCCCATCATTTCTATTTTACGCAATTCATCGTTTTTCCGGTTTCCATTAATAACTACAATATCGGCATAACCATTCTTATAAAGGTCTGCCGCCTCCATGAGCCTGGAAAAGTATTCCATGCCGGTGCTGAGCACAACAACAGCATCAACATGCTCAGGTTGTTCGTCAAGAATGAGGAAATTTGCAACAGGAGGGAGAAAATGATTCGGCAGAAAAAAAATCAGCAACGCGCTTAAAAGGATTATGAACGCCAAAATAAACGCTGCCCGTTTCATATACAATTCTCATTTATGCAGACGAATCGTCCTTACAAGACTTTTCAGCGATCGAAAAACACGCCTGATTTCATCAAGATCCCTCAAGTGAAAAAATGTCTGCAGCATATACCGAGGCCTGAAATAAAATTCCCTGTACGCCCTTGCAAGGATGTGCTCAAGCTCGTCTCTTTCCATGTCTTGTGTTTTAACAACCGGTCCATGGGTCATATCGAATTCATTAAAACTCTTTGCAAGAAGCAGATTATTTTTCTTTGCATATTCATACAACGAGGTCCCGGGATAACTCATGTTGATTGAAAACTGGACCTGGTCAGGAGACAGCTTTTTTGCAAATGCGATTGTCTGCTCAACGGTTTCCCTTGAATCATAGGGAAAGCCGAACATAAAGCCGCCCAGTGTCTGGATTCCGTGCCTTTTGACCATCCTGATCCCTTTTTCTATCTGCGCAAGTGTAAGTCCCTTTTTTATTTTGTCCAACACCTCCTGAGATCCGCTTTCAACACCAAGTCTTACCATTTTACAGCCGCTTGCCTTCATTTCAGAAAGCATCTCATCGTCAATGGTGTCCACTCTGGCGTTACAGGTCCAGATAAGTTTGATCTTCTCATCCCTCAGGCGCTGACAGAATTCAATCACCCGTTTCTTATTCGTGGTAAAGGTCCCGTCATCAATATTAACCTCTTTAAGGCCATACTTATCCACAAGAACACGCAATTCGGCCAGTACATTGTCCAGGCTTCTGAACCGCTGCCTGTGACCGTACATGCTCTGGGGCCAGAGACAGAAGGCGCAGTGGTACGGACATCCGCGGGATGTCATCATATTCATGAACGGCTGCCTGGAATACCAGGCCTCAAGATACCATTTCCACGGCACCGTCTCCCGGTCCGGAAACGGTATCCTGTCAAGATCGGTTGCCACTTCACCGTCCCCATTGTCAATAATGTTTTCTCCATCCCTGTATGTGATTCCGCTCACCTTTGAAAGATCTTCAAGATTTCCGACCACATTTGCAATTTTTGTATCAAACTCATGTCGGATAACCACGTCTATGGCGGAACAGTCCTTTAGCACATCTTTATGAAAATATGTGGCGTGAGGGCCTGCCACGATTACTGTTGCATTGGTAGCATCCTTTAATCTTTTAAGACTTGCGTAATCAGCATCAATGGATGGAGTCGTGGTCTCCATAAATATGACATCAGGACTCTTGTTCCGGGCAGCCTCGATGGTCTGCTCCATATCAAAATCCTGTATTACGGAATCAATATATGAAACTCCGAGGTCCGCCTCTTGCAATTGTGCGGCGCTGTAAGCCAGGAAAATGGGATATTGCAGAAATTTATCACTTCTGTGTTTTATGATCCGGTTCTGGGATCGCGTGCCAAAGCCTTTTCCCGGCCACGGCGGATTAATTATAAGAACATTCATAGTTGATTCCTGGTACATTTAGCAAATGTATAACCTGCAAATTGTGTAACAATGCTGGTAAACAGCAAAATGAGGATCAGAGGGAATTTTAAGTCCCTGCAATAATGGCTGATTATATTTTTTGTTGACCAGATTCTAAGCAAAAGGAAATTTTTTTTGCCGGTTATTTTTCTGGAAAAGATAAAGCTGCTGATGCCACGCTTAAACTGCCAGTTCATGAAATTTTTTAATGTGCTGCGGGCAGGGTGATAACTGACCACATCAGGGCAGTATTTGATCCTGTATCCTGCCTTTATCAAACAATATGCAAGATAACTGTCTTCACCTCCGGCAAATGGAAATATCTCATCATACCCCCCTATGTTTTGAAAAATGTCGTTACGCAGGGCACAATTGCATGAACTGAGGCTGTTCGTAAATCCATTTTCATCCACCCTCCAGATTTTGTCAAAACCTATTGCCCCGCCTGCCGGAAACCCGAGTCCTGAAATGGAATCTCCCAAAAACGTGGATGGGAGTATGACAAGCCGCCCCATCAAGGCATAGATGTCATTATTTTCAAAATGTCTGTGGATGTTTTCAAGCCAGTCAGGATCAGCCTTGCAGTCACTATCAGTAAAGACCAACAGATCCCCTTTTGCCGCTTCAGCGCCTCTATTACGGCAACAGGCGGGACCGCTGTTTTTCTGCAGCCTGATATAATTACAGTCAAACGCACTGACTATTGCAGAGGTGTCATCGGTTGAACAATCGTCTACAACTATAATTTCAAAGTCTTTAAAGGTCTGCGCCACAAGTGAAACAAGCAACTCATACAAGGTTTCTGCCGCATTATATGTTGGGATAATAACTGAAAACATAT
>JAIWHJ010000338.1:0-3209 GCA_048629695.1 Promethearchaeota archaeon | reverse complement strand
TTTTTCATATTGAGTCTCCTTCATTTTTCAGGGTTCAAGGTTAATCGCGTTGCTTTTTTCTATCCCATTGATTTCATTAGGCAAACATCATATAAGTCCCTCAACCTTTGAACCTCTGAACCTCTGAACCTTGAACCTCTCCTTGACGCAGACAAGGATTGAAATATCCGAATTTTAGATATGGAAACCGATTTTTGAGCTGATTAAGCCAGTTATGTATTCCAAGAGGCTCTTTTTTTGAGATAGGTTTCATTTCATCGAAATACCAGTCCGGGTCTATGTTCAGGTTTCGTAATTGAATAAGGTCCGGCCTGTACCGGTCTATCAACCCGGCAAAGGCTTCGGCCTCTTCAGGGTCGTCCGTGAATCCGGGCATGATGAAATAATTTAAAGAAACAAATTTGGCGTGTTTTTTCATAACTGAAATGGATTCCAGCACATCTTTGAATTCGTATCCGCCCGGCCTGTAATATTGTCTGTAAAATTGTTTCCTGGCGCTGTTCAAGCTCACACGGATGCTGTCAAGCCCTGCCCTTGCCATCCTCTCCACAGCCTCCGGCAGGCTTGCGTTGGTGTTAAGATTAATGGTGCCTTGATCTGTTTTTTTTCTGATCAGGCGGATAGCCTTTTCTATTGATTCGGCCTGGAGCAATGGTTCCCCTTCACAGCCCTGTCCAAAACTCACCACAGGATTCGGTGCGTTTAAAAGATGGGGCACGGCCACCTCTGCTATTTCGGAAACGGTTGGCTTAAATTTAATCCGGTCCTGGGTCGAGGGGCAACAGCCCGACGGTTGAAAGGAAATGCAACCGATACAATTAGCATTGCAAGCCGGAGAAGTGGGTAAGGGCGCCTCCCATCTTCCAAGGAAATAGTTTTTTGCAGCCGGACAGCCGTATGTGAGACAGCATTTTCCAAGGTGTTGGATAAGCCGGTTTTCCTTGTGGCGTTTTAACATTTTCAGCGTCTTTTTTCTTAGTCTGTCAGGGTGGAAGCCGGAAGAGTCCTGACGGATGTCCGGATCACTTCTGAATCCGCAGACCCAGAACTTCCCATCGTACCATCCGACTGCGGTGTAGGCAAAGAGAGGCAGGTGATCAGCAGCAGGATTTCTTTTTTCAAACGCGGCGGTATGGACGGCCGTATAGGCCGGGGCCATGAATGCAGCAACTGTTTGTATGCCTTCTTTTGGATCATCAGGGCTTTCCGCCGGCATGACAGGTTCGCCGGTTGTTGGATCGATACCTATCGGGTTTCTGTCAGGAAGTACAAATAGATCACTGCCCGGGGGCAGAGGGATCAGGTCATAAAGAGCGGGTCTGAAATACCGGCGGCCACTCTGCCCGGCCATCAGCAGTTCCGGGAAATCTTTTATTTCGCCGCGATCGTTGGCAAAGACCAGGCACGGAGTATTGTCGGGATGTTCAAGGTGCATTTCAGCCTCTAATGCAAGGGGTATTTAATGATATCTTGTTTGACAAGATGTACGAACAAGGCTATTCTCATACCAAATCATCCAGATGTTTTCCAGATTTTTATGTCGGATAAATACACCAGGTCGAAACAGTGAAAAAAAAGAAATCGGCGCGATTCATCAGGAAAAATCGGCAAAGACTATTTCCGACAGTACGGACGGCAGTCTGCATTTATGGACGGACAGGAGCGAATATAAAATCGGGGATGAACTGACGATCTTTATTGAGGTGATGAAATCGATGTATGTCCGGTTGGGGGTACGATGTCATCAGATTTATTTCTGCTGAATAAATTCAACGGTGACATTCATAATTTCCGGCACATCATTTATATTGGCGCTTACCTCGAAATTTCCTGTCGAGCCGTGATGAAAAAGATGGTTGTCGTTTACTGGTGTCTCAACAGTGCCGATCACATCATTGTTACCGGCCCGAAGATAAATAATCACGTATCCCTTGACCCTTTTATAACTTACATTTTTGACCTTTCCTCGTACGACCAGGATAGTGTTGTCGGAAAACACTTCGGCCACTGTTTCTTCAATATGAAACTGGGGGCCGGACAAAGTGGCGGGAGGGGGGATTCCCAAGGTTTCACTGTAGCCGGTTCCCGCAAGGATCCATAGAAAAAATATCAAGGCTGGGGCTGTTTTGGTCTTCACCGATTTCCTCCTGGAGATATTTTGATGTAACTTTTCCGTAACACTACTAATGTCACAGGTTCCGTGAACCGCAATCAACGGATTTTATCTGTTTATAAATATTGAAGCACCCACAAAAAAATTATCATAGAATATTAATACTATATGTTGAAAAATAAAATGTGCCAACAATTTTTAATAAAGAAAACCGAATGATTATGCCGGCAATATTGGATAGACTTTATAAATTTTCCGTTATTTCAGGATGTTAATGCAACTACTGAAGTTTAGTAATTTTCAACGATTGTTTTTCCTTTTTGTTGGATGTACACTGATTTTAATCTTGGCGGGATGTGCTCCAACGCCGCCGAAGAACATGAATAATGCCTGCGCTATTTTCAAGGATAAAAGTGGGTGGTACAAAAACGCAAAAAAATCGTATAAGAAATGGGGGATCCCAATACATATTCAGTTGGCCATCATGCGCCAGGAGTCCAAATTTATATATGACGCCAGACCGCCTCGCAGAAAACTGTTATGGATTATTCCATGGTCCAGGCTGACTACTGCATACGGCTACGCACAGGTCAAGGACTCCACATGGGACTGGTATGTTAAAAAAAGCGGAAACAGAGGCGCTGACAGGGATGATTTTGGTGACGCGGTTGATTTTATCGGTTGGTATGGAAATGTAACCGCCCGGATCCTGGGAATTTCGCGTGTGGACGCCTACAATCAATACCTGGCATACCATGAAGGTCATGGAGGCTTTAAAAAGCGAACCTACCTGAAAAAAAAGTGGCTCATTAAGGTCGCTCGCAAGGTTGCAAAAGACGCCGAATGTTATCGTGTTCAGCTGGCCTTTTGCGAGGAGAGTCTTGACACAGGGTGGTGGTTCTGGCCTTTTTGAATTTCTTCGATTTTATTAAAATGGTTCGTAGTTTTTAGCTGTTAAGCTGCTTATCTCAACAGCTCGCCCACAGGGCGCTAAGGGGCTCGGCAAAAAATAAAATGCTATTCTGTTATATTTGTCGGAAGTGGGACTTTAGTCCCACACAGCCACTGCATCCCACAAAAGGCGGGACTAAAGTCC
>JAIWHJ010000337.1:0-3248 GCA_048629695.1 Promethearchaeota archaeon | reverse complement strand
GAACAAGCAGAAAGGTAATCGTTCACAGGTGCCCCATATGTAGGCAATCAGTCTGGCGAACTATAGTAAACCTATGTGAACCAGACTGATCGCGTACAGATGGGGTGCCTGGGAACGATTACGCAGATAGAAAAAATCTCCAGGCGCTTTCCGGCGCCTGGAGATTTATATGGTTGTTAATAAAAGCAACCTTTGACCATTACAGCCAGGGGTCGGTTTCAACAATATTTAAGCACTCAACCTTCTCACATTTCCATTCAGCGGTCTTGGGATCATAAGTTGAGTTGACAAAGCATTTCCAGTTTTCATCATCACAGGTCGGGAAATCTTCCCTGTAGTAAAAGCCCGGATAGCGGCTCTCTTTTCTGAACTCGATATGACGGATATGGGACTCAACACACCAGATGCGGTGGTAATTCTCCCATGCCCTCATCAGCTCATGAAGGTCGCCGGCAGCCATCTTCTCTGCATCTTCGCGCATCAACTTGAGCAGGTCAAGACAGATATTCAGCATAACGCCGGATGTCATGTAATAGGTTGCAACCCCGCCGCCGTACTCGTCAGTGGCCTTCATGAGGCGCATCATCAATGCGTCGGGCTTGATATAATTGGGGTTTACCCTCTGATCGGTGCTCAATCCGATATTTTCAAAGTATGTTCTGACAGGAGCATAGACTTCATCAGCCAGTTCCTGAGGAGTCTCAGCAAATTCAGGCTTTAAGTCCGCATGATCGCGGCAGTACTTGACCATCTGCTTGGCGCACATGCGGCCCTCTGCATGAGAACCTGAGGAGAACTTATGACCGGATGCGCCGACACCGTCACCGGATGTAAACAGGCCGTTGACCGTGGTCATACGGTTGTAGCCCCACTTGTATGCGTCAGGAACCCAGTCTTCCATCGGACCGGAGACCCAGATACCGCAGCAGCCTGAATGAGAACCCAGCATGTAAGGCTCTGTAGGCATGACCTCGGAACCTACCTTCTCAGGCTCGGTATTCGTGCCTGCCCAGAGACCGGCCTGACCGACTGACATGTCGAGAAAGTCTTCCCACGCCTCTGACTCGAGGTGTTTCCAGAACTTCTTCACGCCTTTCTCATCCATACCTTCCTCTCTCTTTTTGTCAAGGAAAGCGTTCAAGGCAACGTCGGTTGCCATCATGAGCGGTCCGCGGCCTGCCCTGTACTCTTTAACCATCAGGTGGTTACGCAGACAGGTCGGTGTGACAGCGGAGGCGCCGTAAGGCATAAAATTTTTCAATTCTTCCTTGGCTTCGTCGCCCATTGCAAAGTACTCGCCTTTTGCATTGGCTACTTTTGCCTTGAACAGGAGGAACCATGCGCCGACAGGGCCATAACCGTCTTTAAAACGGGCCGGCGTAAAACGATTTTCCATCATGGTCAATGTGGCGCCGACCTGGGCGCACATGGTGTAGGTGGATCCTGCGTTCCAGATCGGATACCACGCACGGCCTTTTCCTTCACCGGTTGACCTTGGGCGGAAGATGTTTACCGCGCCGCCGGCCGCTACCATCATGGTCTTGCATTTGTAAACATGAACCTTGTTCTCGCGGGTGCTGAAGCCTACAGCGCCTGCAATCTGGTTGTCCACATTTTTATCAAGAAGCAGTTTAACGATAAATACTCTCTCATGGCAATTTTCTTCGCCCAGAGCGCTCTTGGCAGGCTCTGCCACGATGCACTTGTAGGACTCGCCGTTGATCATGATCTGCCACTTGCCTGTACGGACAGGTGTGCCCCCTTCCTTCAGAGACTTGGCAGGCTTGGAGCCGTCCTGGTTGGAGCCGTCTTCGGCAACCTTCCATACCGGAAGTCCCCATTCTTCAAACAGGAAGATGGAGTCATCCACGTGGCGGCCCAGATCATAGATCAGGTCCTCGCGGACAACGCCCATCAGGTCGTTTCTTACCATTTTGACATAATTTGCAATCGGGTTCTCGCCAATGTAGGTGTTGATGGCGGACAGTCCCTGTGCAACTGCTCCGGAACGTTCCATGGCTGCCTTGTCGCACAGCAGGGTCTTCATGTCGGCGGGCGCCCATTTATTCATCTCGAATGCCGTGCCGCAGGCAGCCATACCACCGCCAACGATCAGGCAATCACACTCATGCTCTACAATTTCAGGATTTGTTACGGCAGGCAGTTCGCCCAGCGGTTTATTTGGTAACGCCATATTATATCTCCTTAAAAATTATATTTTTTTCAAAATAATTTCAAAAACTCTCAGGTTGACCAACTTGTTACGGATGCATTGCCAGAATATCCGCATTCTCAGTGGAGAGCAATTCATCGTCCAAGTTGTCGCACTTCAAATCCAGGTAGGCGTTTGCAGCGCCCTCAGCCGTGGTCCGGATGGGGAACTTAAACCGTTTAATGTTTCCGTTGCGGAATTTGACCGTCCACATGATGGAATCGGAACTCCTCATAGGATGCACCTGGCCTCCCAACGGCACGAAGTCGCTGTAACCGCGAACCAGTATGGCACCCTGCGGACAGATCTTCACACAGGAATAACATTCCCAGCATGCATCCGGCTCCTGATTGTAGGCCTTCATCTCTTCCACGTTCAAGACCATCAGATCGTTTGGACAGATGTACATGCAGGCAGTTTTGTCGCCACCTTTGCAGCCGTCACATTTTTCAGGATCTACGTAGCTTGGCATTCAATTACCTCCTTAAAAAATTTGATTTTCCGATTCCGCGCCAATGCCTCAGGCATGACACGAAACCCCTTTATAACAAAAATAATTTTCAGCGGCAGACAGGAAATAAATTGGACAATATATCAAAAAAGTCATTAAAAAGGCCAAGCGGCCTGAACAACTCCTTACTTATCCATATTTCAGTACTGCAGCCATTTAAAAGCCTGATCGGGCCAGCCGGGCCTCTTAATTTTAAGGCCCTGATTTTATACAACAGGCTTTGTAACTTTTCATCTTCTTCTTGTCAAGAAAAAATATCCCGCATGTAACACCTTAAACGAATTTTGATGCAGACCCGGTTCCGCCTGCCCGTTTTTCCCAGGGCCTAATTCTCCAGGCAAAAAAATTTGTTGTAATTTCAACCGGATCCGTATCATAGAAAAACAAGGCCGGTCTGGTACTATCCGGACGGTTAATGCACGGCCTGAGCGCTGCCAAACGTGCGGGCAGGCCGAATTACAATTTTTTATGCTCAGGGTTCGCCCAAAAATAAATTCACATTTTCATGCGTCGATCCATCCCGCA
>JAIWHJ010000336.1:0-3263 GCA_048629695.1 Promethearchaeota archaeon | reverse complement strand
CGCTCAAAAATAACTTCACCTTTTCATGCGCCGATCCATCCCGCATGGCTGCGTTGCTCGTCGGTTAAATAGCCCTGCTATTCGCCCTCCTCGCGCCTTGCCATGCGGGCGTCTCGACACCTGAAAATGTAAATTTATTTTTGAGCGAACCCTTAGAAAGGAACATCCTCTCCCATGGATGATTCAGGTCCGGTTGGAGGTTCAGGCGTGGGCGGCTCATCGTCACCATATTGTTTGCCGCCTCCCTGGCCGCCACGAGGCGTCAACATCTTCATTTCCCTCGCTACAATCTCTGTTGTATAACGGGTATTCCCGTCACGGTCTTCCCACTTACGGGTCTGCAGTTTACCTTCTATATACACCTTTGACCCTTTTGACAGATACTCTCCGCAAATCTCGGCCAGACGCTTAAACGCTACAATACGATGCCATTCCGTCTGCTCCTCCTTGGAACCATCCTGCTTTTTCCAGACTTCAGTGGTCGCTATGCGAAAACTGGCAACCGGAGTACCGGTCTGAGTATAACGGATTTCAGGATCAGCCCCCAGATTACCAATCAGAATTACCTTGTTAACCATAATTTCACCTCTTCTCGGTCATTAACATTTTGATTTAATACACCAAAAACACCGACACATCGCACATGGCAATGATTCGAAACTATCTTCACTTTAAATATAAACTCATGCACTATATCATACTTTAAAGGATGTTCAAACCTCTCTCGTTAGACCTTGCTACATAATTGCCCTGTCCAACATGGCAGGCAGGCCGCCCCGTTCTTCCGGACAAAAACCGAATACCTCCTTCCATATCTCATCACTCTCCATGCAGAAATAGATGCATGTGCCGGAAAAAGCCCGACGGCTGATCAGATCCAAAAGGTGTTTGTACATTTCGACTCTCAACGATCTGAAATAGCGGGACTTACCGTCAAGCCCCGGAACAAACTCTTCGTGAAAAAACCTTGAATTGGGAAACCGTTTCCCGGCAATGGATTTCAATGCAGGCAGAAAACGCAAGGCCCCCATGCTGATCCAGGCGATACGTTCTTTTGGTACCGAATCAAAAAGCCTTTCCAATGTTTCCGCATATCCCTTTTTCCAGCCAGGATGATATATAATCGGATCAAAATGAAAGGCCAGCCTGTATCCCCAGGAGGCACAGTCCGCCGCTGCGGCAAGGCGCGCTTCAAGTGGCGCTGTGAACAACTCTTCACGAGCCATAATGTCCGAACTGTTCAGCGACCAGGCAACTATAGTCCGGCCTCCATGGTCTAAGCCCTTTAAATGATCAACCACTGCTGTTTTGGTTTTCAGTTCCAGAACCGCCGAACCTTTGTCCCGCATGAATTCAATCAGAATCCGGTTCAGCCGGGTGAGCCGGTCAAGGGCCATACTGTCTGTAAATTCTCCTGTTCCGATCCGCCGGAATACGTCAGGCTGAAGCCTGAAGGCCTGCGTTAATTCGGAAATAAGATCATCCACATTTACAAAAAAGGAAAGCCACGGATTATTCAGATATGCCTGCAGAATGCAGTACACGCAGTCCATGGGACAGTTCATGCCGATATTCAACACATAGTAACCGCAGCAGCGGTACTCCCTGGTTCCTGGACATGATTTGAAAAATTTACCCCGATTGCGGCACAAAAAAAGATCTCTTTTCCCCTGGGCAAGGCTTTCCGGATAAGGATCAGGGCTCTTTTCAGGCGCTTCCCTGTCACCCACTACCTGTACCGGAACGCTGCCGGCTCGTGAGAGGATTTCCCTTGTGTAAGGCAGATCAGCGCAACTTTTTTCCACAAATATGCGTCTGATTAAATCCGCGGGATCACGATAATTTGCACAGGAAGCCGAAGTAAAAAAATCCATATCACTCGTCATTCGTCAAATCTTTGTCAAATGCCTGCGCATCCGGATATTCAGCAGAATCCCGAACCCGGCAAGGGTTGTAATTAGAGAGGAGCCTCCGTAACTGAACAGGGGAAGCGGCATGCCTACAACCGGAAGCAGCCCCAAGACCATGGCCAGATTTATAATGGCCTGCCAGAACACGAGTGACACTATCCCCTGGGCAAGAAGTACGCCGAATTTGTCCCGGGAAATTATTGCAATGGTTAAACTCCAGAGAAGGAGTAAAAAATAACAGGCCAGGAAAAAAAGCGATCCGATAAATCCCCATTCCTCAGCCCAAACGGAAAACGCAAAATCCGTATGCCTCTCCGGCAGAAAATCAAGCTGCCCCTGAGTACCCTCTAAAAAACCCTTGCCGAATTTGAGTCCGCTTCCGACCGCTATCTTGGACTGAATGATATGATAACCGCTGCCTAACGGATCATTTTCAGGATTTAGAAAGGTAAGAATCCGTTTTTTCTGATAGGGCTTAAGAAAAAATTTCCAGGCTGCGGGGACGATGGAGAAAAAAGCTACGGACAAAATAGTCAGGGTAGTCCACCTGAGCTTCACAAAAAGGGTCATTGACACAAAAACACAACCCAGCATCATGGCAGTGCCCAGGTCAGGCTGTTTCAGAATAAGAAGAAATGGAAGAAGAGTCAGGAGGATCGGGGGGATCAATTCACGTAACGAAAATCCCTTGCCCGTATCCTTACGGTAATAATAACTGGCAAGTGTAACAACAAGGCACAACTTGGCAGGCTCTGAAGGTTGCAGATTAAAAAAACCAAGGCTGATCCACCTCTGGGTATGGGTATCGCTCTTCCCGAAAAAAAGGGCTGCCAGCAAGAGCATAATGACAAAAGTGTACAGTTTGTAGTTCAATGAAAGCAGTAGATGATAATCAAAACAGATGATAAAAAAAATTACTGCAAATCCCATAAGAAAAAAATAGGCCTGCTTAATATATACCGGGGTTCCGATCTGAGGGGTCTGGTACACGGCGCTGTACAGGTTAACAAGCCCCATTCCCGTAACAATCAGGATCAGAAAAAGCATGATCCAGTCAAAATTCAACAACAGCCGCCGATCAAACCTGAACATTTTTAAAATCCCTCGGCATCCTTAAAATACGGTAAAAAATGGTTCCGGGTTCCGGGTTCAAAGGTTAAATGCTTTTGTCCTTCCAATCCCTGAACCCTGAACCCCTGTATCCGATCACGGGGTAGCAAAAGCCTGCCGGATCGCAAACCCCTTGCCCTGTAAGCGATCACAGGTGCTGTAGCTGTGCGCCCGAAGGAAGTGCCCTTGGGGTGCGTGATCAGGGCAATCAGCTATAGTCCAACCTATGCTGGTTGCCCTGAT
>JAIWHJ010000335.1:0-3273 GCA_048629695.1 Promethearchaeota archaeon | reverse complement strand
TCGCCGTTTATGTCACCCAGGAATGTCCCGCCGAACAGTACTGTCTTTTCTTCACCCTGCACATGGATTACGCAACGGAGGTTTGAAAAAGAGGTCTGGGCCGCCAGGGCCGCTTCCAGGCCGCATTCAACGCATACATTTTTTCCGAATATATCACTGCATTCCTTTCCAGCCAGAGACTTTTCCTTTAAACCAAAAAAATCCTTAAAGGCCTGGTTGGCATCAACAATCTTGAGATCCTGGTCCACAATAAGCGCCGGTTCACCCATTCTGTTAAATATTGTAAAATAGCGCCTTTTTTCTCGAAGAATAAAAAGGTTTGCCTCCCTTAATTTCATATGGGTCTTGGCTCTCTCCATCCTGACCCATTCAGTGAAGAGTCCGATCTCAAGTCTGTCAAAATAGCAATTCAGAACTGAAAGTCCACTCCTCTTGTTGTCACTGTCAGCGTATAATTCATTATATAGATCAACAAAAAGGAGTCTTGAAAGCTTGATCAGCGCCGCACAGTCACTAAATTGAAGTCCGGTTTTCCTGATCTTTCCGGCAATAACCAATCCCATCCGGCCGGGAGAATCCATTGCAAACCTGTTCCCGCCGCAAATTGGTTTTAAATGCTCGCCTGCATCATGCCTGTCAAGGCGCTGCGCCAGATCATGAACCATATCAATAAAAACAGTTTTGCATGGTTCAGGGTCGCTTTCAAAATATTCACCATATCCGAATTCAACGCCGTGAGACAGAAACGAATCATAGAGCGAACTTTCCCTGCCCTTTAGTTCAGCTATGTACCGTTCAAACAGTTTGTCAGCCATATTTTTTTCTCTTACGTTCCTTAAACACAATCCTGAGTGGTGAGCTGTCCAGTCCTAAGCCGATACGAAACCGGTTTGCAAGATACCGATAATACGAAAAATGCACCCCATCAGGATAATTCACGAACATCACAAAAGTCGGCGGCTTTGCAGAAACCTGGGTTGTGTAATAAAATTTAAGTCTCCTGCCCCGGTACAAGGGCGGTGTGTGGTCATCCACGGCCTTTCGTAAGACCCTGTTGATGCGGTTGGTTGGAAACTTCATGCAGAACTGCGCATAGGTTTTGTGGATCAGCGGGAAAATCTTATTGATCCCTGCGCCTGTAAGAGCAGAAATATTTAAGGTAGGCGCAAACCCGACAAACCTGGTGGCCATGATCACATCATCCATTATCCATTTTTGCCGTTTCTTGTCACGCTTTATGAGATCCCACTTGTTGATCAGCACCAGACATGCCCTGCCCCTGTCCAGGCTGTACCCGATAACTTTTGTATCCTGTTCCGTAATCCCTTCCGAGGCGTCCAGCAGTATCAGGGTGACATCCGAACGTTCTATCGAGGAGAGAGCGCGCATTACGCTGAACTTTTCCAGTTTTGCCTTTACCTTGCCCTTACGCCTGATCCCAGCCGTGTCAATGAGCAGGAAATGCTTTCCATCCCTTTCCAGCAGTGTATCCACTGCGTCGCGGGTTGTTCCGGGAATGTCGGAAACAACCATTCGCTCTTCGCCAAGCAGCCGGTTGACCAGTGACGATTTACCCACATTGGGCCTTCCAATGCAGGCAAGATTTATCGTGTCGTCAGGCAGATCCCAGCGCTTTTCCGGTAAAGCCAGGTTCTCCACCAGATCATCCATGAAATCATTAACGCCGTATCCATGAGCAGCGGATACAGGCCACAACCGCTCCATTCCAAGCTCGTAGAATTGAGACAGACGAACCTCTTCGACATCCGGTCCGTCCACCTTGTTTACCAGGTAATAAAGCGGCTTGTCCGACTTCCGGAGCATGTCGGCCACCTTGTAATCCTCGTTCGCCAGCCCCTCGATTCCATCGAGCATAAAAAGAATTACATCCGCGTCTTCCACAGCCAGCCACGTCTGTTCCTGAATACTGTCCCCCATCCTGTCTAAAGAATCGACCTCAATACCACCCGTATCGATCAGGATAAACATGCGGTCGTTCCACACCACACGTTCGTAATGACGGTCACGCGTGACTCCCGGAGTTGAATCGATTATGGCCTTCCGGGTCCTGGTAACCCTGTTAAACAAGGACGATTTTCCCACATTCGGTCGACCGACAAGGGCCACCAGTGGACACTGAATTTTTTTCATTAATCACCACTGCAAGATGAAACACAGAACTTAGAGCCCTTCGGGCGAGCTGTTGCTTACCAGCTTAACCTACCCTTTACCCATAAGTTTCATGCCCCATTAATAATTGAAATTTAGCAATTGATTGTTGATTATTATTTCAGGCAGATAGAGCACATACACATCAAAAATCAAAACAAATTGTCAATAATCAATTGTGAATAACTAACTGCAGACCTCGTAAACGTACAGACAATTAGCTGCGAAAATTTGGACAATTTGTATTACGTAATTCCGGCATGCAGTTAGTCGGAATCCAGAAAGTTGTTTAATCCCCATAGATTACGGCTAACAACCTGCCGGAATGACGAGGTGAATTGTCCATTTTTGCACTAAAACACCATAAGTACGAAGTTTCTGCAAAATCGTTTGGATTTATTTTACGAGGTCTGTACTCAGGGTTCCAACTGATTTTTGACCCTATACCAGATTTTTTACTAATTTGTTCAACAACTCGTTTAGGTTTGACCGCTTTTACAGAATTCTGTAAAAGCGGTTTAGGATTTTTCTTTTTATGATCTCCCCCAGCCTGCCGTTGTCGTTCCTTGGCCTGCTTCTCCAAAGTAGCCGCCTGCAACAATTCAAGCCGTCCACGTTCATAAAGGGGCAGGTTGCGCCGGTCTAACTGATTCCTGATTATCCATATCAGGGTAGCGTTTCGATCTTCAAATTCTATCTGCTTTGTTTTGTATGGACTATCGAATTCAGTCTATTGCCTAATTTTTTTCAAGGATTCCAAAAGGACAGAGTTTATCTCAGGCCTGCCGAGCAGGCAGAGTTCCTCAACGATGCAACGAGATTCTTGTACTCTCTCAACGATATCCCCAAGTCTTTTGGAGATGGCCAATAGCTCTTTGTCTTCCTTATTGGTCTCAAGTTGATCAACAGCTTTCAGCCATATAGGGAACAGTTTATCGCTTAAAACAGAGAGATGGCTGTCTGTCATTATCAAAGTTTTTCCTTCAATTTTCATGTAAACCCCCTTTAAAGTCCTTTACTTCGAAAATTCAGGATCCGAGTCCATTGATATTTTTTACCAGGGTCCCGGATTTAAAAAGCGTCCCATTCCCCCGTATCTATTAT
>JAIWHJ010000334.1:0-3276 GCA_048629695.1 Promethearchaeota archaeon | reverse complement strand
GTAAATATTTGATAGTGCACACCAAGGGGCACTTTCTGCGGGGCGCTCCAGGTGTTCACGATCAGGTCTTTCAGCGATACATAAGTATGCTGGAAGGCCTGATCGTAAGCACCTGGAATGCTGCCGAATATTTACGTATGAGTTTGATAGACTCCAGTTTGGCTATTTGGGTGTTTCAGGACTTCCTGTACAATTTTTTGTAAAGGACCATTTTTTGAAAATTTGAAGAAATACTAACGTAAATGATACATGAGATCTAGGTTTCTCTCAACGTCAATGTCAATATAAGGGAATGCCGAATCGGTTACGTGGAGTGATCAATCACTTTTTTTCAAGCCCTTACATCCAGGATGGAGAATGATTCAAGGCCTGCGGATTCCTGGAGAGCGGCTCGAAATTCCTGAAACATGCCTGTTTTCGCAACACGGCAGGAAAATGTAACAGGTCCAAACCCCATTTTTTCCAGAATCCGTGTCAGATTCGGCAGGTGTTTTTTCATGTGGGATACGGCTGTCTCGCCGGCCATTGAAAACTCGCCTTGCAAGGCTTTGCCGGCAAGCGTCATCTTCAGGCGGACCTCTCCGATTCGGCTCATGTCCAGAAAAAATGAAAGCGTGTAGTGTTCCTGTTGCTGCCTGCCATCGGAATCGTCCTCCTGATCCATACTGAATATCCATTCGCCCCATCCGGCCTCACCTGAAAAAAAACATGGAAACAGGAAAAACGGTGTCTGGTCACGGGATACGGGTTGACTGTTAAGCAGGCAGTGCATTTCCACCATCCTGGACAATTTTTCAAGACCTTGGCCGGCTCCTGCCGCCTCACCCGGTTTGCCCCCTTGCTTCCCGGCCGATGCGACCATTTCGGCAAGCAGTTCTCCCAGCCGGGCAAAGAAGGGCCCGCTGGATTTTCCATCACTGCCTGATCCGCTGATCCAGGAAACCATTTTTAAAAGCTTCCCAATGTCCGGCTTTTCCGAAATCGTGTTTTCGGAAAGGCTCATCAGAAGATGTTCAAGTTCAGGTGATGTCTTTAAGGCAGACTGTTCCTGCCCGGTCGGGATCATGTGGAGCAGATTTTTTGCAGTTTGACCGATAGCAGAGTTGTCGGAAAGGGCTGTCCGCAGAAATTCCATGACTATTCCCTTTTTCCCGGCCAGAGCAAGCCTCGGGGGTGTTCCTGTCTGTTTGACCTCCAGCCAGACATCGCTTCCAGCCTTAATGGCTGCCTGACTCAGGGCGATAATAGTCTTGCCTCCTATCTCAAGAACGACCTTTCCGTCCGCGCCAGAGGATACGACCCGTCCTTTAAGGAGTTGCCCAACCTTAAGGTGCGTCTTTGAAAGACCGGGAACAGGTTTTTCAGTGCTGCCCGGGATATCCCGATGCACCGGTCCGATCTCTTTAATGGGAAACAGGTCACCTATTTTTATCATTCAACCTCCATCACTCTGCATATTTCGTCCCCGTCCCTTAACAAGCCTTCCTTCTTCTTTTTCTCTCAGCAATTCAAACTCTTTTTTACAACGTATTCACCTCTTATCCGCGCGAATGTTAAAATCATGATAGTTATAAACAATATCAATGCCGACAATGATACCCGCAAGCGCTGTCAAGAAAACGATTCCCCCTGATCGAATAAGTTTGATAAAATTGATTTTTTTCTCAGTTTTATTTTGTCAGTCCTGCGACAATTTTTACCGGCACGGAATTCAGCGGAGTTGCGGGTTTGGTGCATAATTTTATTATACCAATTTTTTTTAAAAGTGTTACCCATATCAAAATATACTTAAAATATTGGCTCATGGGGCCAATCGTGTGGGCCATGAATTTTCACTACGCCTATTGCCTGGCGGGAACAAGGTTCCAGGCATGCTCGATTGGTGCTTTCACATATCTCGCCCATGAGCCAAAATACTTTACAAGAAAGGAGGTGGCACAAGTACAGGTATAAGTACCTTCACGAAAATATTTTCTAAGGTACTAAAAACAACAGCATTAAAAAAAGGAGATTAGTGATGCACAAAAAAATATCAATTCTCATTTTATCATTATTGTTGATACTCGGATTTTCAACCTCTGGTTTTGCGGCCAAGGCGCCCGCTCCTGAAAAAGGGGGAGACGGCTTCAAAGCGGTAAGCCTGGAGGAAGCAAAAAAACTTCACAAAGATGGTGCGACAGTGGTTGCATGCCACAGTCACACGACCGATTTCATGATGGGTCATCCTTCCGGCACAATCCACATAACGTGTTTGGTTCCAAAGGATCACAAATGCACTGATATGCCACTTAGCAAAGTCGACTTTGACATAGCACAGCTTCCAAAAGACAAGGATACTCCCATTATAACCTATTGCGCGTCAAGCACATGATGGAAATCCTATCATGCCGCCAGGTTGGCGGTTACTAATGGCTATAAGAATGTTTACTGGATGAGAGATGGTATCAAAGGTTGGGCAAGGGCTTTCCTTCCCACTGTGTTAGACGGACAGACGCTTCTCCATCCCCTCAAGCGTTGTAGCAATAGCAATTTTGCAAAGTGCACTATCACCGAACAAGCAGCCAGAAGGTTGAAGAGGTACGCATTTGTCGATTTTCGTGATGAAGCGAAGTTCAAAAAGCATCACGTCAAGGGCGCCAGGCATGTTGATTACGATGACATGTTCTCGAAGCCTATGATGGAGGAGCTCAACAAGAGAGACAACCTGATAATTATTCATGACGTTCCTGAAGTGGCAGGCGCCATTGCCTTGACTCTTAAAGTCATGGACTACCCACGCGTATACATTCTCAAATAGGTATTGGAAAAAGATCGCTTCTTGATAATATAGGTATGACCGTTTACTCAAAACAATCTTATTGGAACTTCAATTTCTACATAACTACATCATTTGGGCAATCGATAGCTTATTGATATTCCAAAGAAATGGCCTAATCGGGTAGCTGAGGGAGCCCCCACAACATCCAGCATACGGCTCAGCACTGGGCGTTTCACAAAGCCTGCCGGGCCGTAGCCGGATAGTTGAATATTTACCCAAAGTTCCTTAATGGAGATTAACCCCTGTTTTTTCAATCACTGATTCGTCATGTTGGCCTGTGTCGCTAACGTATACATTCTTGATGGCAGCAATGCGCTGCAAGAAGCTCTTTACAAAAAAGAGGAGAAAAAATGCAAGAAACACCCATTAAAAATAAAAAGCGTATCGCAATTATTGCTTGCCCATCAATGAAAAAAAGACGCAAAAGTCAATTTTTTGTTTTTCTTGACAGGGTATTG
>JAIWHJ010000333.1:0-3286 GCA_048629695.1 Promethearchaeota archaeon | reverse complement strand
GCTGGATACAAAAGACAACAGAATCATCCACATTATAGATCAGCGCCATCTTCCTCATAAGTTTGTTGTGGAAAATTTAAAAACCGTACAAAATTTTGAAACAGCCATTCGGGACATGCATGTACGCGGCGCCGGTCTTATTGGCGCTACGGCCGGGTTTGGAATGTATATTGCCGCTCTTTCCGCCCCTGAAAATAATATGGATGAATATATAAAGGAGTCATCAAAAAAAATCCTGTCCACTCGCCCCACTGCCGGTAATCTTGCATGGGCTGTTGAAAAGCAGCTCTTGGCGATTGCCGCGGAACAGAGCCTTGAAGCAAAAATTAAAGCAAGTTTTTCAACCGCATGCGCGATTGCTGATGAAGATGCCGAATTCTGCAGAAATATTGGGCGGCACGGCAAAACTATAATAGAAAAAATAAGCCGTTTAAAACCAGACTCGGTTATTAATATACTGACTCATTGTAATGCAGGCTGGCTCGCCTTTGTGGATTACGGTTCGGCAACAGCTCCGATTTATGCGGCTCACCGGGCCGGGATCAAGGTGCATGTATGGGTAGACGAGACACGGCCCTGGTTGCAGGGCGCCAAGCTCACTGCCTGGGAATTGAAAGAAGAGGGAATTCCCCATACGCTGATCCCGGACAATACAGGTGGTCATCTGATGCAGAACGGGTTGGTGGATATGGTGATAGTGGGCACGGATCGTACAACAAGAACAGGAAATGTTGCCAACAAGATCGGCACCTATCTAAAAGCGGTGGCAGCGTATGATAACCATGTGCCTTTTTACGTGGCCCTCCCTTCTTCAAGCTTTGACTGGAATATTGGTGACAACATCTCGGACATCCCTATTGAACAGAGATCATCGGATGAAATAAAATATGTGTCCGGAAGAACGGCTGACGGGGGGATTGAAACAATTCTTATTGCCCCGGAAGAAACAAAGACCGCAAACTATGGATTTGACATTACTCCATCAAGGCTGGTAACAGGACTTATTACGGAAAGAGGTGTTGTTGCGGCCCGGGAAGATGCCATTCTGGAACTTTATCCGGAGCATAAATGTTGAATAACCGTGTCGTGAAACAGGGGCCTGAATTCCCTGATTTTTATATTGTCTCTGTTCGGATGCACCCTGTTTGTAAGTAAAACCATCACAATTTCCTTTTCCGGGTCTATCCAGAAGGAGACGCCGGTAAACCCCAGATGACCGACGCTTGTTTTTGATAGATACCGTCCACCGCTTGAACCGGTGGCTGATGGCGTGTCAAAACCAATGGCCCAACTGCTTTCTTTAACAAAATTTTGCCTTGTTAGAAAATTTATAAGATCTACATTGTTATAATTTGTGTGAACCGCTCTTCCCTTCCACTGGTCAAGAACGGCTTCCGTCAAACCAAGTACGCTTTGAATGTCACCAAACAGGCCGGCCTGACCTGATATTCCTCCAACCGAAAAAGCGTTGTCGTCGTGGACCTCTCCCTTAAGGACCTTGCCGCGCCACTTACAATCCTCGGTAGCGGCAAAGCGCTTTACTTCTTTTTTGTTTTCGTTTAACGGCCTGAAAAAAATTCCCTCGGCCAGACCAAGCGGCTCAAAAACCTTTTTTTTTACATAATGATCAAGCCTCATTCCTGATCTATTCTCAATCATCCAGCCGGCTATCATGTACCCGAGATCGCTGTATATTGCCCTTTTTCCTGTTTCATATTCAAGAGGCTCTTCCATAACATAAGCTTTAAGCGCATCTTTTCTTTTGTTCTCAGGAATATCCACCAGTCTTTCATAATAGGGCCTGTAGGCGGGAAAACCTGAACAGTGATTCAGAAGGTGAAAAAGGGTGATATTTCTCTTTTCCGGTCCAACCTCTGTTTTAAAAAAACAAGGGATTGTATCAAAAAGAGAACATTTTTTCTCTTTTATCAGGCAGAGAACGGCAAGGGTGACGGCAAAGGGCTTGGTGAGTGAGGCAAGATCAAAAAAAAACCCTGTATCCAGTTTTTCTAATTCCGGACACAGGGTTGCATAACCGAATGATTTTATTATTCTCTTTCTTTTGTTGGGCGCGCCATACGAAATACCTGCCACTGCCCCTGGAAAAACTCTATTTTCTATTGCCTTACAAAAAATATCATCCAGGAAATGTGAATCCGGCATAAGGACTCGCTCAAAAATCAATTAATAAAAACTCTACTGTATTTTTTCATATCCTCCAGCGCCTTTCCGCTTCCCAATACAACGGAGATGAGAGGATCTTCAATAACATTGCACTTTATTTTTGTTTCTTTATGAATCAGCTTATCCAGACCTTTGAGAAGAGCGCCTCCGCCGGTCAGATACATTCCGTCCATATTTATGTCAACCACAAGGTCCGGCGGAGTTTTTTCAAGAGCCCTTCTTATGGCATCAATCACAGCGTAAACAGGTTCCTCAATGGCCTTTCTTATCTCTTCCGCAGACAAGGATATCTCTTTTGGTGAAGAGCTGATTGAATCCTTTCCTGCAATATTGTACAGGGAAGAGAGTCCATCCACAGGATATGCTGATCCTATTTCCATCTTGCATTTTTCAGCCGTATTTTCACCAACCTGAATTCTGTAGTTTTTAAGAAGATAGCGGCCGATCGTCTCATTTATTTCATCTCCTGCTACACGGACTGATTCACTGTAAGCCACGGATGAAATAGAAAGTACAGCCACCTCGGTTGTGCCGCCGCCTATATCAATCACCATCTGACCCTTGTTTTGTGAAATATCAATATTTGCGCCGATTGCGGCAGCCATAGGCTCCTCAATCAGGTAGACCTTTCTCACACCTGATTCCTCGGCTGAATCAATTACCGCCTTTTTCTCAATCTGAGTTATTCCGGCAGGGACGCAAATTACCGCTTTTGGTTTAAAAAAACGGGACATCTTCTGAACTTTAAGGAAAAACTCCTTTATCATTGCCTGTGCCACGTCAAAATCAGCGATTACGCCATCCTTCAGCGGTCTAACAACAGCAATGTTATGAGGAGCCCTGCCTATGAAATTTTTGGCTTTCTGTCCCACAGCCAGAATCCTTCCAGTATCTTTTTCATAGGCCACTACAGAGGGTTCATTAAGAATGATGCCCTTTCCTTTTACATAGATCAGGGTGTTGGCCGTACCCAGGTCCATAGCCATGTTTTTTGAAAACAGATTTGAAAAATCGAAAAATTTCATTTCACTATTCTATTTAATAAGGTTCAGAGGTTCAGGGTTCAAAGGTTCAGGGGTTGAAGTTACTAATCATGAACCGT
>JAIWHJ010000332.1:0-3295 GCA_048629695.1 Promethearchaeota archaeon | reverse complement strand
TCAGCTGCTTCTCGCTTGCGATCTCAATTATATACAGGATGAAACATATAGAGAACTTAATCAACAGGTCAATGAGGTAAAGAGGATGTTGAACAGTTTTATCCAAAAGCTAACCGCTAATGGCTAATGGCTAAAAGCTAACCTCACAGGTTGAAATGATCTTACAGGCTCTAACTAAAATATGGCAATGGCTGGGGAGTATCAAGCTAACCATTGTTGTCTTGCTGCTGCTGGTGGTTGATATGGTTATCGGCTACTGGTGTCTTGACCGGCGCACTACGATTTTTCAGCCACTGGGCGATGTCGGCCTCTTTCAGTGGACCAGTACCTATGGCCTGCATAATTTGCTCTTCACGGCATGGTTTTTTGTCCTTCTTGGACTGCTTGCCGTGCTGGTCATCAATACCTTTGTATGTACCACTGAAAAGGTCATTGCGCTGTTGAGCCGTAAACGATCGCTCTCCATCGGCCGTTTTTGGCTCAGACTGGCGCCTCATATTATGCATTACGCCATAATTATCGTTTTGGCCGGCTATCTTTCAAGTTATATGCTTGCCGATGTGCATCCGGGTCATACCCTGACGCCCGGAACGACCCTGACCATCCCTAATAGCAATATATGCATCGAGTTCAGCTCCTATGAACCCCATTATTACCAGGGCGACCGGCTGGACTTTTTTCACGATTGGGTGATCGATCCGGGGGTCGGCCTGACGCTTTCAAGCTCCACTGTGCAGCGCACCGCAATCCTCTCCTGCAATAAGCCGGTGCGCTATCAAGGCTATACCATCATTTTAAAAGACTTCTATCCCAAAAAAAAAGCAGGGATGAGTCCGCGTGTTTATATCGATCTCAGTATCCGCAAAGACCCCGGCGTGGTCTTTTACTTCAGCGGCATGCTTCTTTTTGCCGCAGGGCTTCTGATATACGTCTTTCTCTGGGTTTATTTCAAAACGGCGCGTAATTAGATGGATAGGTTGAAGGTTGAAGGTTGTCAGGGAACTTCAACTCCTGAACCTTTGAACCCGTGAACGGCTACAGGAGAACAAACATGAATTATCGTACAACAATTATTTTTATTATTCTGGCCCTGCTGCTGACAA
Source organism: Promethearchaeota archaeon (assembly GCA_048629695.1). Lineage (GTDB taxonomy): Bacteria > Desulfobacterota > Desulfobulbia > Desulfobulbales > DAOVYS01 > DAOVYS01. The sequence goes on along the minus strand of JAIWHJ010000332.1, from coordinate 2,192 downwards.
CAATCACCGGCTGCAACAAAGAAGAAACAACAGAGGGTAAAAAGCAAACCTTCCTTCAAATCGGCGAATTTACCGTAACCCGTAATAACCCGGATTTTACCGAGGTGCGCGATGGAGCCGACCGCACCCTGATTCTTATTCCCCGTGACGCGGAATTGCCACAAGGTTACACCAGACATCAGATCGTCAGGGTGCCTGTGAAACGAGTGGCGGCCTGGAGTAATTTTGATGTTTCAGCCCTGCGGTCCCTGGGTGTGCTTGAAGAGGTGCTGGTGGGTGTTATCCAGCCGGAGGACAAATGGCATATTGACGAGGTTAAACGCGGTATGCAAGCCGGAAAAATCGTCTATCTGGGTAACAGCAATGCTATTGATTTTGAAAAACTTAAAAAACAGCAGCCTGAGTTGGCGCTCACCTGGGATCGCTCAGTGATTCCCATGCTCAACGAATTGGAAATCCCATGCATTATCACCTCTGCTCCGGTTGCCATGTGCCTTAATGCACGCATGCGCTACGTCCAGTTTCTGGCCCCGTTTTTTCAGCGTGAAAAGGAAGCGGACGCCTTTTTTGCCAGGGTTTCCGACGCGTTGAAGGAAATTCGGGAACTTACATCCTATGCCCTTAAAAAGCCTAAAGTCATGTGGGGGGATATTTACGAAAAACGGGTGTTGGTGGAACCCGGCAACGCCTGGGTGGGCGAACTGGTGGAACTGGCCCAGAGCAATTACCTTTTCGAAGATGTCTACGGCACATCCTGCATTGAAATATCAACGGAACGTTTTTTGTACAGTGGTGAAGATGCCGACATCCTCTTTACTTACAGCAGTCCCAGTACGGGCGCCACATCCAAGGCCGCCCTGGCGCGAATGAACCCGATCCTGGGAAGAATCCGGCCATTAAAGGAAGGCAGGGTGTATGCCCCCATGGCCCATTATTCCCAGTCAGGCGACAAGCTTGATGAAATTCTAACAGAAATCTCCGCCATTCTTCATCCGGAACTCTATCCCGGATACGAACTCCGCTATTTTATAGAGCTGCCTGACATCGATCCCGTGGTCTCCGGGGACCAGTCATGACCACGGACTCTATTGCCCCATTACGCAATCCCCTGTTGATCTTCGGCATGTCTGCGATACTGCTTTTGGCCATGGTTATTACCAATATATCCATTGGTTCGGTCCCACTGCCTCTTTCCGAGATATGGCGGGTGATTTTGTCCCCCATGGATGACTCTACCAACTGCTTTATTATCTGGAAGATCCGTATCCCCCGCGCCCTTGCCGGCGCACTGGGAGGGGCCTACCTGGCCGTGGCAGGTCTGTTGCTCCAGGTCTATTTCCGCAACCCGATTGTCGGGCCGTTCATCCTGGGCATCTCTTCCGGGGCCACGGTCATGGTCTCACTGGTAATGCTCACATCCCTGACCCTGGGCATGACCGTACTGAGCCCCTTCATGACCACCCTTGCCGCCTTTGCCGGGGCCTATGGCGTGATGTTGATTGTGCTGGCTATAGCCTCGCGGGTGAAAAGCGGCATTACCCTGCTCATTGTAGGTCTGATGATAGGTTATCTCTGCCATGCGGTGACCGCCGTTTTGACGGCACTGGCGGAAAAGGAGAAAATCAAGGGCTTTGTACTCTGGCAGCTTGGCAGTTTTTCAGGATTTAAATGGAGCGAAATTACAGTGCTCCTGGTCTTTGGCTCCCTTGTTATGCTCCTGGTCTACAGCTTGAGCAAACCCTTAAACGCCTTTCTGCTCGGCGAGGAATACGCTTCTTCCATGGGCGTCAGTATCCGCAAATTTCGTATTCTGATCATCCTCTGCGCCTGTGCCCTGGCGGGCATGATCACTTCGGTGGCCGGCCCTGTGGCCTTTATCGGCCTGGCTGTCCCTCATATGGCTCGACTGATCTTCGGCACCTCGGACAATCGTATCCTCATACCAGGCGCCTGTTTACTGGGCGCGCTGGTGACCAGCGGATGCGATCTGATCGCCCGCATGCTGCTCTCTCCTGTGGAGTTGCCGTTGTCCGCGATTACGGCCTTTTTCGGGGCACCCGTTGTCATCAGCCTGCTTATAAAAAGGAAGGTAAAACTATGAAAAAAAACACGCCGGACTATATCCTGGCCTGCGAAAATCTTAGTGTTGGTTATAAAAACACAGAGATACTTGCCAATGTAAATCTGGCCTT
>JAIWHJ010000331.1:0-3301 GCA_048629695.1 Promethearchaeota archaeon | reverse complement strand
AGAATCTTGTCCGGGGTTAAAGGAAAAGAATCCATGTATACACCTATGGCATTACTGACTGCTGCACTGTAGCCTTGAGCTGCCGACATGGCAATGGACATGCCGGCTTCCTTGGCCCCGTAAGGCCCTTTGGGATCAATTGATTCCACAATGATATTATTGATTTTAGGCATGTCACAGGCCAGGGGCAGTTTATAATCCAGCATGGTGGGGTTGATGCATCTGCCGTCTTTCCATTCATGGTATTCGGTGAGCATGCCGCCCTGTCCGCCCATGGTAAGGGCGCCTTCAAACTGGCCTTCAAGGACCAGGGGATTTATAGCATATCCCACATCCTGGGCAGCGGTTACCTCTAACACCTCAACCTGACCGGTGTCAGGGTCCACCTTGACTTCAACAATGGTGGTGCCGAATGAAAAGGCTTCACACATCTGGCCGTAGGGGTTGGAGACCCATTCGCGTTTCATATCCACCTTGGGCCAGTATCCGCCTTCGGCATTAACGGAATTGAAGTTTAAAAGACTGATTCTTACCACTTTTTTAATGGGGATAGATTTTTCAGGATCATCTTTGACAAAAATCAGGCGATTTTTTGCAGCAAGCTTATCAGGATTGACCTTTAGTACTTTGGAAGCCACATCAAAGAGTTTTTTCCGGCAGTTTTGTGCCGCGATCTTCACAGCATGGCCACCCACAAAGGTTGAGACCTGGGAGTAAGATCCCGGATCGGAAGACGTGGTCTCGGTATCGGCCGAAACCAGGTGGATGTCTTCGGGCAAAAGCCCAAGCTCTTCAGCCGCAATCTGGACCAGCATATTGTCATTGCCCTGGCCGTTGTCCACAACTCCTGACATGACCGTTGCCTCTCCGTCCTCGTTGAATTTGATAAAGGACTGGGAGCCACCTCGGATTCCCATGGGAAATCCTGTCTGCACGGAATTGGTACCGATGCCGATACCGTGGAAGGGTGGCAGTTTCCCCCATTTTTTCTTGAAACCTGATTTTTCAACTGCCTTTAAAATGGTTTCATCCATGGCACAGGAGTCGACATAGGATTTTGTATTGGTATAATCACCCGGCTGTCGGGAATTTCTTAATCTCATCTCCACAGGATCAATGCCAAGATGGTCTGCAATCATGTCCAGCTGGGTGTCTAACCCACAGGCAAATCCACGTCCGTGGGTTCTTATCATGCCCCTGATGGGTTTGTTGGTATAGATCCGATATCCGTTGTAACGAACGCTTTCCATTCGATAGGCCTGTTCCATGGAAAGAAAGGGGACGCTTGTGGCAATGGGGCCGGTGCTGGAATAGGCACCACCATCCATGTAGCAGGTAGTTTCACGGGCCAGAACCCTTCCGTCTTTGTCCACCCCTGTTTTATGGGTGGTGATCATGGAATGTCCCTGTCGGGTAGCAATGGTGTTTTCTTCTCTTGTGAACTCGATTTTTACAGGCCTGTTAGTCTTTTTCGCCAGAAGGGCGCAGATATAGTCTGCCGGGCAGATCTCGGACCGGCCCCCGAATGCACCGCCAATGGCAATTTTTTTGACCTTTACCTTATGAAGGGGAATTTTGAATGAGTTGGACAAAGGTTTGGATTTCATATGGGGTCCGGCATTGGGCATCCAGACTTCCAGGCAGTCTTCATGGTCGAATCGGGCCACAACTGCGTAAGGTTCAGCATGGAAATAGGATTCTTCCGATGCCACAAAGGTGTCTTCCCTGATATAGTAGGCTTTTTCAAAGTTTTCATTCACATTCCCTGTATCAATGTTCACATGGATATTAATGTTGTTGGGAAAATCTTCATGGATGAGTTCGGTTTCCGATGCCATGGCTTCCATGGGATCAAATATGGGCGGCAGTTCCTCATATTCCACGTCAATGAGATCAAGGGCTTTAAGGGCGGTCTCTTCATCCACAGCAGCCACGCCTGCCACTTCATCCCCGATGTATCTGGCTTTTTCTATTTGAATAAACTGCTGGTCACGGGTATAGGGAAATACTCCCCATTTAACGCCTTCAGTATCTTTTCCTGTTACCACGGCCTTTACACCGGGAAGAGCCTCAGCCTTTGACGTATCAATATTTAGAATGCGGGCGTGGGCATAGGGGCTTCTTTTGATTTTTCCCACCAGCATGCCGGGCAGTTTCAGATCGGCCGTAAACTTTGCCTTTCCCATAACCTTGGCCCTGGAATCAACCCTGGGCATTCTTTTTCCGATGATGGTGTAATCAGACATCTTTTACTCCCTTATTTTACTACCTGTTTTACAATCCGGGCAATGGTCCTGTGGGTTGCCCGCATGGGCCACTGCTTCAACAATCTTTGCATAGCCCGTACACCGGCAGATATTTCCGGCAAGGGCCTTGCGGATGGTTTTTTCATCGGGCTTGTGATTTTCATTGAGCAGTGCATCTGCCGACATGAGCATGCCAGGGGTGCAGAATCCGCACTGGACAGCCCCGTGATCAATAAAGGACTGCTGAAGATCTGACAAATCATCCCCGTTGGCAAGCCCTTCCACTGTTTTGATCTTGGTCCCTTGTGCTTCCATGGCCAGGGTCAGGCAGGATCGGACAGGTTTCCCGTCCATGTGAACGGTGCAGGACCCGCAGACCCCTTCACCGCAGCTTTCCTTTGAGCCGGTCAGGTCAAGCTCATCCCGCAGCACCTCCAAAAGGGTGTCGTTTGGATAGACCATAACCTCACAGGGTTTATCATTTATATTCAAGGTGATCTGTATTTTTTCCATTTTAAGCAAACTCCGTTATTCTTGTTATCTCTTTGCAGCTTCAGCTGCCTGTTCAAGTGCCCAGAACACCATTTGCGACACCATGGCGCATCGGTATTCAAGAGTAGATCCCACATTATGAACAGCAAATGTTGATGCATTATCCATTGCGATATCGGCCGCTTTTTTAAAGGCATCCGTATCAGTCAGCTTTTTCCCTTTTAAGGAGGATGACGCCTGGACAAGGAAGAGAGGAGACCTGCCCATGGCACCGACAACGATCCGCACCTCATCTATTTCATCTTTTTGGGTCCGGATGGTTTTAAAAGAACGCCTGCACAGACAATGGGGTAGTCAATGGCAGACCGGTAGGCAAGGCGCTTATAGGCACTGCTGCCTCCTTGTATCGGGATGATAATTTCCCTTAGAAGTTCATGGGATTCCATGGCAAAGGGCATGATGCCGTCCGCAGTATAAAAGTCTGCAAGATCCACGGTCCGTTTTCCTCCTTTACTTGCCAATGTGATTTCGGCACCTAAGGCCATGAGTGCTGTGGCACCGTC
>JAIWHJ010000330.1:0-3302 GCA_048629695.1 Promethearchaeota archaeon | reverse complement strand
TTTTAATAAGGCGGTGGCTTCTTTTGCCGGGCCGGTTGAGAACTTTAATCTGCCCAGCTTGTGCAGGGGCAGTTCCTGTGCCTTTTCGAGAAGCTTGACTGTATTTATAGAGATAAGGGTTCCCTGAACCCCGGCATCGCTCCCGCATTTTTTACAGATCAGATCGCTTCTGCCCATATTGAAACGGTATGGCGCGCCCTCATGATCCGCCCTCCCGCAGTGGATGCATCCTGATATCCGTGGTTGAAAACCTAGAATCGTAAACATCCGGATATGGAAAAGGATTACGGTTCCAACAATGGATTTTCCGTTTTCAAGGCTTTCCAACGCCCAGATGAGCAGATTAAACAGTTCCTTGTCCCCGTCGTTTTCTTTGATCCAGTAAAGCATCTGTTCGCAGACCAGTGAGGCTGCGGTATACCTTTTATAATTTTTTCTAAGTGACGGGAAAGATACAATAAGCTCGGCCTGGTCGATGCGCACCAGAGTGCTGCGGCAATTTTCAACATATGTGATATTAAGGTGCGAGAAGATCTCAAGTTTATTAACAAATCGTTTTTTGCTGCGTTTAGCGCCTTTAGCTATGCCTGTCAGTTTGCCCCGTATCGGCGAGCAGAAGGTGACAATCTTGTCCGATTCACCATGATCCGCTACTTTGAGAACCACGGCATATGTCTGATCAGGTAGCATAGGTTCAAGGTTATAGGTTCAGAGGTTTAGGGGTACAGGTTTGAACAAGGAAAAATTCCGACCCAATAAACCTTTGAACCCTGAACCTATAACCTTGAACCCTATTGTTACATTACAGCGGTAAATCATCAGGAATTGTGATCTTTGTAGAGTGGCCGGAGGGACCCAGGCTTGCAACAGGAGAGCCGTTCAAGGTCAGATTCACTCCGCCGGTATTTCCTATGTGCAGTATCATTTTTTTTCTGGCTCTCCATATACGTCTTGATCCTGCCTTGTAAAGCGCACCTCGCGGCGGTTTGTCGTCAACAGTGATTTGCAGCCAGGTTGTTTCAGTGAACATGACCTTTAGAATATAGGCGTATTTCGTTTTTTGTTGCCTATCTTTTTTTTCTTCATCAACGTCGGACATAGCAGGGCTTTCATACGCTGGAATATTGGTTCCGGCAAGTTGCGAAAGAGGGGGGGGAGCCCGTGGAGGCGCTGATTCGGAAAAGTGTTCCACAAGGGGCTCTGTACGAACAGGGACAGGCTGTGCCGCGTTATTATCCGTTCCTTCCGTTTTTGCTGTTGGTTGTTTTGTCTCCTGAACGGCAATTTGGATGTCGTTTATACTTATGGCAGTCCGGTTTTCAAAAGAGAAGGGGACTGCGGCCGGATCATCTTCATGGGTCGTTGGAATGTCATGGGCAGGGTGTTTTTCAAAGACCTGTTCGTATTCAAGGTCTGAAGATTTTATATCGGCTGAGCGAAAGGTCTGGCAGATCCAGAAGATCAGGATTCCGATGAGAAAGGTAATTAATAATAAAAAAGCAAGTTTGGGTGTTAAAAAAGGAGTGGACTCGGCAAGGGCCGCAGCGGAAAAAAAATTTTTCCGCTCATCGGAATCCTCCCTGGTTGAACTCGACTCCTCATTTTTTTTAGGCATATAATGGTCAAGGATTTCCTGAGGATCAAGATCTAACTGTTTCAGATATAATTTGATAAAACCCTTGGTAAAAACCTCTGCGGGAAGTTTTTTCGCATCATCATTTTCAATGGCCTTCAGAGTATGGATATTAATACATGTTGCCTCTTCAATTTCTTTTAGAGAGATGTGCCTTTTCTCACGCTCTCTCTGCAGAAATTTGCCGATGGTTGAGGCGGTTCCCGTATCCGGAAAGTCGTGATGCGAACTCAATTTTAAATCAGTATTATTAGGTTTTGTTGACATGTCAGGAAACCATTATGTTAAGCGTTCACAGCTACAGCATCTGTGAACGCTTAACAGGGCAAAGGGTTTGCGATCCGGCAGGGCTTTTGCTACCCCGTGATCGGTTACACCATTATGTCTAAAGGAGTCTTTTTATATACGCTTTTTCGCGCAGTTGTTCCAGCCATGTTTCAGATAGTTTTTTTATTTTTTCCTGAAACAGCTGTTCCTTGATTTCCAGCTTAACCGAATCAAACTCGGCCTGAACCGTCCTGCCTTGATTTTTGACGGAGAGTAGTTTGAAAAACTGGTAACCCGAAGGTGTCTCTATTATATGGCTTATTTCTCCCGGCTGCATATCGATAATCGTTTCCCGCATGTATGCGGCCATTTCCTCTTTTTTGAAAACCCCGATGTCCCCTCCATCGCGTGCGGAAGGCAGGTCCGAGTATGATTCAGCCAGTTCCATGAAATCACGGTCTTTGATAGACATTTTTCGAACCTCTTCGGCCCGTTGCAAGGCCCTTTCTTTGGTCCTGATACCGTTTTTCTCGTCCCATGTCACACCAATCTGTAGAATATAGTATCCGTCCGGAACTGCATCGGCCGTGTAGTGGGTATCATAGTATTCCTGAGTCATTTCATCAGTAATGACAATCTTGGATCGGACTTCACGGTTTATGGTCCTGGACTGCAGCATCCGGTCTCTGATAATTGAACGGTATTCCTCTTCCGACATGCCGAGATAGGTGAGTTCCTGTTTGAGATCTTCGATCGTCTCGTTATTTTTCTGGAGAAGGCGGTTGATTGCCGCATCAATGTCGCTGTTGTTTACTGATATGCCCAACTCCTTTGCCTGTTGCAGTATAAGGGCCTGATTTATAAGCTGGGTGAGTATTTCGTGCTGTGCGTCCTGAATGGCTTGCTCGACTTCCGGTGCGGGAGCAGTGTTCCTGATCCTGTTAAAAACAGGCGCTCCTTTGCTTTCAAGATCCGACAAAGTGATGATTTCTTCGTTGACAATTGCAATTACCCGGTCAACGATATCCGTTTCCGACAGTGCGGGAGCTGAGAAAATCGCCGTCAAGGCAGTCAAGGAAATAAAAAAGGCTATAATTTTAAAAAATGCATTCATAACAGACTCGTTGTGTGTATAAAAGGTGTATTGAGCTATTGAGCTGTTAAGCTAAACAGCTAAAAGCCCGGTAGGGTGCATTCCATGCACCATTAACAAAATTCGTGGAGGCGACCGGTTGAAATAATCGCCTGACCCAGATAAATTGGAATTCTTTAAAGGTACTGGATAAGTACCTTCACGAAAATATTTTCTGCCAGAAACGCGCAGAAAATATTTTCTAAGGTACTAAATATTTGCGGGTGTAATCCTTTTTATAGGCGGCAGGTCATACGGAAGGTGGGGATT
>JAIWHJ010000329.1:0-3311 GCA_048629695.1 Promethearchaeota archaeon | reverse complement strand
TTGTTCCGTGTCTTTGCCCATAGGGCGCTAAGTTCATGTATCGGAAAAACAAAGTTTCTGAAATATTGATAATTAATTTCAACTGGGAAGCCCTTTGCCCGAAGGGCAGCATGTTCAAGTGGATTACCCCGTAATCCGCGATGAACCATTTATTCTTGAGCGAATCCTAAAAAAAAGGAGAAAAAAATGTTTGGATTGGGGACCCCTGAATTAATTGTAATTTTCGGAATCGCGTTCCTGGTTTTCGGCGGCAAAAAGCTGCCTGAGATCGGTTCAGGCCTGGGAAAGGCGATCAACTCGTTCAAAAGAGGAATACAAGACGTTGAAGACACTGGAAAAGGCATGATCGAAGAAAACGTACCCGGGATTAAGGAAGTGAATTCAATAAAAGAGGAAATGAAAAATGCCGGGGATATCGGCAACCTATTAAAAAAGACATAAACAGAATTACGGGTTAGGGGCTTGGGATTGGGAATATTTGTTGCCTTGCACATAAAGTCATTATTGTCACAATATTCCCAATTCCCAATTCGTCATTCAATCACTCCCCTTCAAATACCGTCAAGGAAAAAACAGTATAACCTTTTTCCTTGAGTTTCTTTTCGCCGCCTACATCAGGCAGATTTACGATAAATGCGGTTTCAGCGATAATTCCTCCAAGTTTTTCAATCAGCGCGGCGGATGCCAGGGCCGTGCCTCCTGTGGCCAGCAAATCGTCAACCAGCAGTACTTTCGTGCCTTTTTCAAATGCGTCCTTATGAATCTCCACCTTGTCCGTACCGTACTCAAGTTCATACTCCTGGGAAATAACATCGGCAGGCAGTTTGCCCGCTTTCCGGATAGGTGCGAACCCCTTTCCCAGTGTATATGAAAGGGCGCCTCCTATAATGAAACCACGCGCCTCAATGCCGACAATGATGTCGAAATCAATGTCACCACTGATATATCGCTGGGTCATGGTATCAATAACCAGCCTGAATCCAACGGGGTCCTTGATAAGCGTTGTGATATCACGGAACATGATACCTTTTTTCGGATAATTCGGTATAGCTCTAATTTTTGACTTAATCGACATTCTCGTTCTCCTGGATTATTCATCACTCAACACAAACATCTTCAAATTCAGTAATTTTCGGAATAGTGTTTAGAAAAAGTTGTATCACGCTGTCAGCGTTTTTCTTCATTGTCGCGATGACCATCTCCCAGGTCACCGACTCCTCTTCCTCGTGCCAGCAGTCATAATCCGTGGACATGGCCACTGCTGCGTAATGAATCTTCTTTTCCCTTGCCAGGTTAACCTCAGGCACGGTGCTCATGTTGATCACATCAGCGTTCCAACTTCTAAACATGTGACTTTCCGCCTTGGTGGAAAACCGGGGGCCTTCCACCGTAATCACGGTCCTGTCCCTGTGAAACGGAATTCCAAGCCCTTTGGCGGACTCGCTCAAAAGATTGATCAGGTTTGGACAGAAAGGTTCAGCCATGGGAGTATGCACAACAGGACCTTTGTCAAAAAAAGTTGTTTCCCGTTTTCTCGTATGATCTATGAACTGGTCCGGAAAGACCAGATGACCCGGTTCTATTTCTTGGCGAAGAGATCCGACAGCGGTTGCTGCCAGGATATGCGTACAACCCAGTTCCTTTAATGCATGGATGTTTGCCCTGAAATTCACGCTGGAAGGATGAATTGAGTGATTCTTGCCGTGTCTGGACAGAATAAAGATATCAACCCCATCTATCCGGCCATGAGTAAGAAGTGAACTGGGAGCGCCATAGGGAGTCTCAACAGCAATCTCCTCCGCGCCTTTGAGTATCTCGGGATTACCCAACCCGGTACCACCGATAATTCCGATTTTAACCATTTTAACTCCTTTAATCATCAAAATCTCCGGCCGGACCTTTATCGGAATCAAGAGATGCAGCCCGTTCTATAATCTTTGCTTCCGTCCATTCGGCCGGCTCCTCAATCCGTTCCGACTTAGGACCAAGGTCATATGATCCTGCCTTTAGAATGGCCTCAATTGCCAACGGGGCGGTATCCTGCGCATTAAATACATCAACCAGCAGATTGTAGATAAAATCCTCAACCCGCTTGGCCATTCTATCCCTGATTTCCTGCGGCTGTCCCAGAAGTTTGTTCTCAAACGGAAGATTCAGCTTTTTGTAATTGCCGCTTTGCCACCCCTGTTTTTCCGCGTATGCCGTCATCCGGCGCCACATATCCTCTGTAACTCCCTCGCCTTCTTTTTTGACGAAATTTCCTTGCTTGTCAAGAATGGCGTTGCCGTAATCATTTACTTCAAGTCCCCATGAAATCATCTGCAGAGCGGTAGCCACATTCGCCTTTGTCGTATTTGTCTTGGCTGCTATCTCCCGCAGTCTTTCGGAGCTGTTGCCCGATGTCCCGTGCTGGGCCCCGGAAATGTGGTAATTGCTCAATTTATCATGAATCTCAGCCGTCAGATCCACCTGAATGCCCTGGCTGCTTGCCTCGATTCCGTGAGTAGTCCCGTTATTCAAGGCAATCCAGTCCGGAAATACGTTGTGAGCGTTTAAGCCCCGGATGAGTAAAAGGGCCTCTTGGGCGGTTGAAAGACCCATTGTGCCCTTTATTTCTCCAATCTCTGTTTCAAGACCGGCCCATTTCGGAATAAAAGGGGCAAGGGCCAGATTGGCCAGCAGGTTCTTGTCATCCGGCATGTGCGAGGCATCGATTGCAATTGATGTGATACCAGCCTCAAAGATAGTCGGTACCTCTGTCTTTGCAACCTCAACATCCTCCTCTTTTTTCAGCCCGTAATGGTCGGCATGTATTGCAACCGGAATCGTGATGCCCAGTTCATTGCAAACAGCATCGACAATTCTTGCCATGTTCCAGTAGTTCACCGGGCAATACGCATCAGCCCCGCCTTCCGACCTGGCTATCTCAATAATGATGGCGCTGTTTGCCCGTTGAGCAGCCTTTAAGGCGCCACGGATCACTGACTGATTTCTTCCGTTTGCCGCCATAGTCATAGCGTTGCCTTTGGCAGTCAGACCCCTGTCAATCACCTTGCCACTGACAATAAGGGCCTTTGAATTCGGAAACAGGCGGACCACGTTAGGCGGCCGCCCGATCTTAAGAGCTTTTTCAAAATCCGCAGCACTCACTGCAGCCATATCCGTACCTCCATTTATGGGTTCAGGGTTTTGGGTTTAGTCTTGTAGGGTGGGCTGTGCCCACCAAAGCTCGCTCAAAAATAACTTCACATCCTGTAAGTAAATGTTTGGCAGCGCTTCACAGGGAGGTGAGCAGGCTGATCAGCTATACT
>JAIWHJ010000328.1:0-3317 GCA_048629695.1 Promethearchaeota archaeon | reverse complement strand
TTGATTTTTGGTATTTTTTTAAAAAATTTTCGCTTATGAAAAGGTGAATTTTTTTTATTACTTTTTGTCTATTTTTTATTATTCCTTGACAAGGAACTTGAGTTTTTAGTGTGTAAGGCAGAGCCTATGGGTATACATTCCCAGGCAGAGCCTGGGAACGAGGGATAAATTACCTTTTTAGCGATGACAAAATTGTTTTTAAATCTGACATTATTTCTTATATACGCCCTTTTGTTGGCAATCGGGAGCGTATGGGCGGGCAACGACGGCTCAGATCCAATAATTGTCGTTGGGCCGGGGAGTGAACCTGTTTTTAATGATGACTTTTCATTTGATTCCCTAAAATCCGCTATTGCCCACAGTCTGAAATATCTTAACAGGCTGCCCCCTGAACAGACTTTCAGGTACGGCAAAAGGTCTGTCACAACTTTGCAGCGGATTGAGTCATTAAAGACCTTCTCGGCATTATGGAAACAAGTGCGATCCACCAGTGAGCTTGACCGGTTGATCCGTAAGAATTTTAATATCTATAAGGCTGCCGGCAAAAATGGTTCCGGCGAAATGCTTGTGACAGGTTATTTTGAACCAAATCTTACCGGAAGCCTGACAAGAGAGCCGCCTTATATCCACCCGCTTTATCGGGTTCCCACTGAGCTGATTACTCTTTCCGGCGGCGGGGATTTGAATGGAATACGTGCCGGCCGTACGGAAAACGGCCGGATAGTTCCATTCTGGACCAGGGCTGAAATCGAGAAGGGTCGCCTCCTGGCAGGTCAAGAACTGCTTTTTTTGTCTGATCCGATTGAGAATTTTTTTGTCCATATTCAGGGTTCCGGTCGAGTGAGACTCAGAGACGGCTCAATTAAAAGAGTTCATTTCGCAGGTTCCAACGGCAGGCCGTACAAGAGCATCGGAAAATTGCTTGTAAAAGAAGGAAAAATGAAACTTGTGGACGTGGATCTGCCGGCCATCCGCCGTTATCTGGTCGAGCATCCTCTCGAAAGGGAGAGTATCTTTCATTATAATGAACGTTTCATTTTTTTTGATATAGAGGATATAGAAGGGGATAAGGAACCTGCAGGCAGTCTTGGGGAACCGCTTACTGCAGGACGGTCAGTGGCCTTGGACAGAAACTGTTTCCCGCCGGCGGGACTCTGTTTTTTAAAATCCTGGAAGCCGGTTATTGACCGTGCCGGCAATGTGACCGGCTGGGAACCCATGTCCCGTTTTGTGCTGAACCAGGACACGGGATCTGCCATCAAAGGGCCGGGCCGGATTGATATATTCTGGGGATCAGGTCAGCATGCCAGGACTGCCGCAGGGTTAATGAAGCATCCGGGAGTATTGTATCTCCTTTGTAAGCGTTGACAGGACTTTCCTCCCCCAAATCCGCTATAATCAGGATTTCTTAAACTAATCGCTAATCGCTAAAAACTTCATTTTGAAAAATTAGCGTAATCTATTGTAAATCCGTTATTTTCTGAGTTTTCGCTCAGCCACTAACAAACAAAGTCTGCACATATCTCCAGCCGCCCATATTTTTTCTTGACAAATCTCCTCGCTTAGATTTATAGTGCCCGACTGTGGTAAACAGAGTGGAAATGGAGTAATCAAAGGTGCCCGTCCGCGATTGAACCATGACCGGATACGGCACATTTTTTTTGTCTTGTTTTGAAAACAAACGTTACTAACAACCAAATGTAAAAGGAGAGTACACATGGGAAACTTAGTACCGCCTCATGGAGGAAAAGGTTTGGTCTGCGCGATGCTGACAGGCGCGGATTTGGATGCGGAAAAGAAAAAAGCTGAAGGCATGAAGAAAATTCAGATCTCCGCGCGTGAGAATGGTGACTGCATCATGTTGGGTATCGGCGGATTCAGTCCTCTGGCTGGTTTTATGACCAAGGCTGACTGGAAAGGCGTATGCGAGAGCATGCTTCTTGCCGACGGAACCTTCTGGCCTGTTCCCGTGACCCTGTCCGCCTCCAAGGCAGATGCCGATGCAATCAGCGTGGGCTCAGACATCGCACTGGAAAACCCGGACGGCGAAATCGTTGCTACCATGAACGTCACCGAAATCTTTGAGATGACCGAAGCCGACAAGAAATTTGAATGCGAGAAAGTTTACAAAGGTGCGGGCGAGGACAGTGCTGACGACAAGTTCTGGGAAGTGGCAATGGAAGATCATCCCGGCGTACAGATGGTCATGGCTCAGAAGGAATTCAGCCTCGCAGGCCCGGTCAAAGTGCTGAGCGAGTGTGGTTTTCCTGAAAAATATCCTGGAGTATACATGACTCCTGCACAGTCCCGCGAAAAATTCGAGGCCAAGGGCTGGTCAAAGATCGCGGCTCTCCAGCTTCGTAACCCCATGCACAGGTCTCATGAATACCTGGCAAAGATCGCTGTCGAGGTATGTGACGGCCTATTCATCCACTCCCTGGTCGGCAACCTGAAGCCCGGCGACATTCCTGCCGAGACTCGTGTAAAATGCATCGATTGCCTGGTTGAAAACTACTTTGTAAAAGACCACGTAGTTCAGGGCGGTTATCCTCTTGACATGCGTTATGCCGGTCCCAGGGAAGGACTGCTCCACTCGACCTTCCGTCAGAACTACGGCGTGTCCCATATGCTGATCGGCCGCGACCATGCAGGCGTTGGTGACTTCTACGGCATGTTTGAAGCTCAGGATATTTTTGACACGATTCCCCAGCCGGATGATCCAGCCAAGCGTCTGCTCACCGAGCCTTTGAAGATTGACTGGACCTTCTACTGCTTCAAGTGCGACGGTATGGCATCCCTCAGGACCTGCCCGCACGAGAAGGCGGACCGCGTAATCCTTAGCGGCACCATGCTGCGTAAGGGCCTGTCCGAAGGCACCGAAATTCCGGATCACTTCGGACGTGAAGAAGTACTGGTAATTCTTCGTGAGTACTATGCCGGCCTTAAGGACAAAGTCAAGATCAAGACTCATGGCGCAGCAACAGGTTAATTTCACATAAAGAACAGCTCCCGGTTTTCAAATATGAGGCCGGCGGCTTGATTTAACAAAAAAGGGAGATGTGCTGATCGCATCTCCCTTTTTTTTTATTTCGTCCCATTTTAAGGTTAAAACCCCGCCTTTTAGGCGGGCAGCTTTAGCTCTTATAGGTGTTTTTCGTGCTCGTGAACGTGCTCGTTAACGTTAACGAGTCGGCTATATTGATCGCAATGGCCATGAATTCTATTGAGACTTTATAAACATCTAATTTTTCGTGGTCTAGCATATGCATATTAACTCCGTTTACGTGTACGTTCACGAGCACGATGTAACGGGTCTT
>JAIWHJ010000327.1:0-3317 GCA_048629695.1 Promethearchaeota archaeon | reverse complement strand
TGTGAAGTCTGCGTTGTAGAGGTCAACGGGGAATCCGAACCGGTCCGTTCCTGCAGTGTCAAGGTGGCAGAGGGAATGGAAATCTCTACGGATTCCGATACCCTTAAGGAATATCGAAAGCAAAGGCTTATACAGCTCGCAAAGACCCACTTTGGCGACTGCAAGGCGCCTTGTAATCTTACCTGTCCGGGACAGATCAATGTGCAGGGTTATATTGCCCACGTTGAAAAGGGGCAATACGAAGAGGCGTTGCGCCTTATAATGGAAAGAAATCCGTTTCCCCTTTCAGTCGGACGAGTCTGCCCACGGTTCTGTGAAACCCGTTGCCGGAGAATGCTGGTAGACGACCCTGTATCCATCAATCATCTCAAACGTTTTGTTGCCGACTGGAGCATGACCAATGATGTTGACCCGAACACTTATCCGGAAAATTTCACAGGGAAAAAAGTGGCGATAATAGGCGGTGGTCCTGCCGGTCTTTCAGGGGCGTTTTACCTGGCCAGGAAAGGCCATGACGTGACCGTTTTTGAGGCAAAGCCCGAGCTTGGCGGTATGCTCCGGTACGGCATGCCGGAATATAAAATTCCAAGAAATGTGCTTGGTCACGAAATTTCCACTATTCTTCGTCTAGGGATCAATGTCCGTTTCAACCAGAGATGGACCATTGATTTCAACCTTCAGGACTTAAAAGACCAAGGATTTGAAGCTATCCTTATTGCTATCGGCGCATGGACGGATAAGATGCTGGATAAACCAGGGGCCATGCTTCCCAACGTCATCCCGGCCATAAAGTTTTTAAACAACCTGTCCATGGGTAAAAAAAATGATTACGGGAAAAGAGCTGCTGTTATAGGCGGTAATAATATTGCATTTGAATGCGCCCGTTCTCTGCGCAGGCTGGGAGTTGAAGAAGTCACTGTAGTCTGCCAGCGATCCCGAACCGGACTGTCCGCGAATCAGCGGGTTATCAGAGAGGCGGAGACGGAAGGTATTCAGTTCCTGTTTATGGCCAATCCGACCCAGATCTCTGAACAGGACCATGGACTTGAGCTTGAGTACATAAGGATGAAGCTGGTCGGCAAACCCGATTCCAGGGGATTACGTAAGCTGGCGCCTGTCCAGGGCACGACCCACACTCTCAGCTTAGACACCGTGATCACATCCCTTGGCCAAAGCGCGTCCGGCAATGGGTTTGGCGGCGGAAGGCTGGAAGATCAGCTTCAAATATCGCTAAAGGGCAATATCAAGTCAAATCCCAGGACATCTCTGACCAATATCACCGGCATCTTTGCCGCGGGAGATGCGGTAAGCGGGGGGCGCACGGTTATTCAGGCCGTAGTAGCTGCAAGGCGCGCGGCAGAGAATATTCATTCATTTATCATGGACCTGCCAAAGGCTGCGCAGGAAAGCCGTTTTAATTTTACGCGCGGTAAATCCTTTGACGATGTGAGCCTGAAGAATTTTGACGGTATTAATACTAAACTCAGGGAAAAGATGCCAAGCAGGCCTCCTGAGATCTGCATACAGGATTTTAACGAAATAAGTCTCGGATTTTCAGAGGAGATGGCAAAAAACGAGGCAGCCAGATGTCTGAAGTGCGGTTGTACCGCCTTTGATCGTTGTGATTTCAAGAAGATATTAATAGAACACAAAATCGATCCGTTTAAGATCGGCATGGGGACAACACCGGTATATACGATTGACACGTCCCATCCCACCATCCAGGTTGACTTAAATAAGTGTATATTCTGCGAGCGATGCAAGAACAGCTGTGAATATGATGCCCTTCTGATCACGGCCTCAGGCTTTGATGAAAACGGAAATCCAAAAGGGCTTTCCCTGGAATTTACAGACAAATGTGTATATTGCGGTAAATGTGTGGACAACTGCTCAACCGGCGCTCTGAACAAAAAAGAACAGACTGTTCCGGTTATTGCTGAACAAATTCGGGAAGTGAAGACAACCTGTCCATACTGCGGGGCAGGTTGCCAGCTCCTTTTGAGAATTAAGGGCAAAACCCTGCTTGAGGTGACTGCCGACCCCAAACAGGCGCCTAATTTCGGCGCCCTATGCGTCAAAGGAAGATTCGGACACAATTTTGTCCAACATTCGGACCGGCTCAAGACTCCCCTGATCAGGAGAAATAACAGGCTTGTGGAATGTAACTGGGATGAGGCATTGGAGTTTATTGCAAAGAAACTGTTTGATTTTAAGGCCATGTTCGGGCCTGATTCCATTTCAGCTTTCAGTTCGGCAAGATGCACGAACGAAGATAATTTCCTTACGCAGAAATTCATGAGGGCAGTGATCGGGACCAACAATGTCGATCACTGCGCACGTCTCTGACACGCTCCCACGGTGGCCAGTCTGGCCATCACGTTCGGCAGCGGGGCCATGACAAATTCAATAAGCGATATTGATGAGTCGGATGTGATTTTCATTATCGGCAGTAATGCCGACACCGGGCATCCTACTATCGGATTAAGGCTCCACCAGGCATTGGACAAAGGAGCAAAATTGATTGTGGCCGACCCGAGGGAAACAGGTTTTGCCCGTCGCGCCGATCACTGGCTCAGGCTTACGCCGGGGACCGACGTGGCTCTCTTGAACGGCATGATCAACGTTATCATAGAGGAAGGCCTTTGGGACAAGGCCTATGTTAAGGAACGTACCGAGAATTTCGAAGAACTGGAAATTGTGGTAAAAAAATATACCCCTTCCTATGTTGAGGAGATCATCGGTGTTCCGCAAAATGAGCTTAGGGAAGCTGCCCGGCTTTACGCAAGTCCAGGCAAAAAATGCGCTATTTACTATGGGATGGGACTTGCCCATTATGCGACCGGCACGGACAAGATTAAATGCATAGCCAATCTGGCCATGCTGTGCGGAAAAGTCGGCATGTCGGGCGGTGGAGTAAATCCGTTGCGCGGTCAAAATAATGTCCAGGGCGCCTGTGACATGGGAGCGCTTTTTAACACCCTGCCGGGATACAGCGGCCTTGATAAGGAGGAGATTTTCGAGAAATTTGAACAGATGTGGTGCGTCACTCTGCCGAGGCGTCCGGGCAAGGCCGGCACCGAGGTCTGGGACGCGATTCTCAAAGGATCGATCAAGTGTGTGTATGTAATCGGAGAAGATCCGGTACTGGCCGACCCGAATGCGGGCCATGCTTTAAAAGCCATTGAAAAACTTGATCTTCTGATTGTCCAGGATATTTTTCTCACAGATACTGCAAAAATGGCGGATGTGGTGCTTCCGGCCGCCTGTTACGCTGAAAAGGACGGCACCTTTACTTCTACCGAGAGAAGGGTGCAGCG
>JAIWHJ010000326.1:0-3318 GCA_048629695.1 Promethearchaeota archaeon | reverse complement strand
CCACTTTTAAAACCGCAGGCATAGCCGGGCTACGTTGAGGATTTTAAAAGTGGTTACTTGATCGAAGATGGCCTGAAGATGGGATGGGAGATGGGTAAGTTATTTATTTCCACTTCCCTTAAACATGGGCACGGGCGGGATTAAGTTGTCTTGCTTTTCAGGTCACGCATTGACAAAGACAAGATACGGTAATATTTTGTGCAAAGAATTTTAGTAATCATTCACCGTAGAATTCGCAGAGATACTATTTTTTTATGGATAATATAATTACAAAGAGTCTTAACGATTCGATTTCAGCAAAAAAGGAATTTGTCCGTGTCCACATGGAGGATATCATCCGTCTGGCCGAATGGATGATTGAAACCATAAAAGACGGCGGCAAAATTCTTATTTTCGGAAACGGGGGAAGTGCGGCCGATGCGCAGCATATGGCAGCAGAATTCGTGAATCGTTTCCTGATCGACAGGCCGCCGCTGGCTGCCATTGCCCTGACCACGGATTCCTCGATATTGACCAGCGTGGGAAATGATTTTTCCTTTGATGATATCTTTGAAAAGCAGATTCGAGCGCTGGGCAAACCCGGTGACCTTGCTTTGGGCATTTCCACGAGCGGAAATTCTCCAAACGTAATCAAGGGGATCCGGGTAGCCGAAGAATTGGGAATTAAGACCGCAATCCTTACCGGCGGTTCAGGCGGCAAGTTGCGTGACCTTGCAGGGCTTGCATTAATCGTTCCCACTGACATGACTCCTCACATTCAGGAAGCCCATCTCTGGGTTGAACATATTCTCTGTCGGCTTGTGGATGAGGCGCTTTATGGGGATACCGCGAACCCTTACGTCCGATAAACACATGAAACAATATCAGCCCCTTGATTTTTCAAAACTGAACACATATTCCATCCGCGACCGTTTCAGCAAGGTAACAGTGGACAGTTTTGGTCGCCCCTTAAAAAAGGGCGCAACTGTTCGCGATTTCTTGGATTCATTGCCTGATCAGCTTGCCGGAAGAGACATACGCGAACTTGCGGAAAGGATCGCGGCATGCCGCAGTGCGGATCGTCCTGTAATTTTCGGAATGGGCGCACATGTTATCAAGGTCGGTCTAAATCCCATTATCATTGATCTAATGGAAAGATCAATAATCACCGGTATTGCCATGAACGGCGCCGGAATTATTCATGACACCGAGATTGCCATGGCCGGCCGCACATCGGAAGAGGTCGGACAGGTTCTTGGAACCGGTGCATTCGGAGCTGCAAAAGAGACCGGGGAAACGGTGAACGAGGCAATTGCAACAGGCGCCGGGCAAGACAAAGGAATGGGGCAGGCTGTTGGAGAATTTCTTCTGAAAAATAAATTTGAATTTAATCACATGAGCCTCCTGGCGTCAGCTTCTCGCCTTGGGGTTCCTGTCACTGTCCATGTTGCGGTCGGGACGGACATTGTCCATATTCATCCTTCAGCCTGCGGCGCCTCTATTGGAAAGACGAGTTATCATGATTTTAAATTGTTTTGCAGCGAGGTTGCCGACCTTGAAGGTGGAGCATACTTGAATGTCGGTTCAGCGGTGCTGTTACCCGAGGTGTTCTTAAAGGCCCTGACAGTTGTTCGAAATTTAGGTAATCAGGTAGAGAATATCACAACGGCAAATTTTGATTTTATCCGTCATTACCGTCCCATGACAAACGTTGTGAATCGACCGACCGCCGACAAAGGCAAAGGGTACAACATCACGGGACATCACGAGCTGATGATACCGCTTTTAGCTGCCGCCATAATCGACTTGGTTTGAGTTTTCAGTTATCAGTGTGCAGTTTTCAGTTACTGACCACTGATAACTGAAAACTGATAACTTTATTAAATAATTAATTCAAAGCAAAGTGTCCAAAAATAGCACCTAAATTACTAAAGATTTACGAGGTCTGTTCTAGTAGCTCACAACCCTGTTTCTTCCGCTTTCCTTTGCACGGTACAAAGCTTTGTCAGCGCATTCAATCAATTTGTTTGCGTCTGAAATTTCGTCGTGCGGATAAGATGCAACGCCGATACTTATGGTCACTCGAAGCGCCAGATTATCTTTTTTAAATTTTTTTTCCTCTACCGCGATTCTGAGCCTTTCGGCAAATATATTTACGTCCGTGTTATCCGTATGATAAAGAATGAGCGCAAACTCCTCGCCGCCATAACGGGCGGACAGGTCTGTGTCGCGCATGATTTCAGAGATCACATTGCCGAGAGTATTTAAAACCATGTCACCGGTCTGATGACCGTAGGTGTCATTAAATTTCTTAAAATGGTCAATATCAAACATGATACACGAGATATTTTCATGGTAACGGACAGCCTTTTGAAAATCTCTATGCACGACTTCCTGAAAAAACCTGTGGTTATAAAGCCCTGTGAGTCCGTCCCTGTTGGCGAGTTCCTGAAGTTGACGGTTCTTTTCCTGTAAATTTTCGTACAATTCCCTGATCCGAAGATGGGTATTGACCCTTGCGATCAGCTCACCTTCATCAAACGGCTTTCCGATGTAATCAGATGCTCCGATTTCAAGTCCCCGAACCTTGTCTGCGGGATCTGCCTTGGAAGTGACGATTATCACGGGAATATCGGCAGTTGCCTTGTTTGTTTTGATTTGCTCACACACATGATAACCATCCATCCCCGGCATGATCAAATCCAGGAGAACGATATCCGGCCTTTCCTGAGCGAAGCGCTCGACCGCCATGATGCCATCACGCTCAGCGGCTATGACCTCGAACTCAGAATCCTCCAGATAGGCCGCGATAATCGTCAATATCGCGGCCGAATCATCGACCATCATGACGCGCCATTTGGTCATCCGCCCTACCTCAACCTTCGTCGCTGTCTCCCGAAATCGCCGACATTGTCTGCTCGTGCAGGCACCTCGACGGGCATGTCGAGGTCAATACGCCGAAACACGATACCTGTATCCACAGGTGCCGGCCGCAAGGTCAGATAGACCTTTTCACCAGTGTGTAAGCCCACACCGGTCGCGCGTATCACATTTTTCAATGTACGTTGATTGCTCATTTTAGCTCTCTCTGTCAGGTGTTATCAGCAACACACCCTTGAGATTCTGCACACGGACGATTAATTAAGTCGCCGAATTTTACACGAAAATCAAGGATTTGTGTACCGTGACTATCCTCCCAAGCTGGTACCCGAGCCTATCAAGCTGGCAAGCCGGGTCCTTCAATCCGCCTGTTTACGCAGGAATGCAGGGATATCCAGGTATTCCACTCCCGTCTCGTCACCGGGGATAAAATCATCGCCCACAGCGCGCTTTCTTCCT
>JAIWHJ010000325.1:0-3326 GCA_048629695.1 Promethearchaeota archaeon | reverse complement strand
AAACAGGTAATAATAGTATAGTAAACCGTAACCGTTATTGGACGTAAAATATAGGTATCGATTATGACAACATATAAAGAGTTAAAATCCGTCAGATACATTGATGGTATTATCGCTTATGCTAAGAAGCTTTTGAATATAGAGTTTCAGTCCACTGGTAGACAACGGTATAGTGCCTTCTGTCCGTTTCATAATGACAGCAAGGACAGTTTCAGGGTATATGTGGACAGTAAGGATGAAGTTCGGTTCCACTGTTTTGGCGAGTGTAACACCGAGTGGGATATTTATGACATTATCATAAAAGTTAATAAATGTAGCTTCAGGGAGGCACAGGAAACATTTGCAGAGTATATGGGCATTACGGATTTTGTGCCTTATGGTGGTATAGCTTCTACGCCCGACAAGGAAAATAAGCCGGATGAGCCAGTCAATTTTGTTGAACTCGTCAAAAAATATTTTAATGACGGCTGCGGCTTCAGGTTTGGTTAGTCTGACCTCTGTCTGAGCGTATTGAAATGTCAAAAAACTTTTTTGTCGCCATATGGACGAATTAAGGTTAGATTGTCTAAGCCGAAACAAGATGTCACGAGCAAGACGTATAATCTTTTGACAACCCATTGTAAGGATGGAATATTATACCTTCAATTTAAAATGGGTGACTTATCCAGAATATGCCGTGAATGAGGCATTGCCGATATGAAAAATCAACAAATCCATCGTCCAGGAACGATCATCGAATCCATCCGTGGTATCGTAGACCGTGTCACCTACCACAATCCGGATAATGGATGGTCAGTCCTGCGTGTTTTACCCTTCGACAGTCCCTTTCAGCAGGAAACAGTCACGGTTCATCAGACAAAAGTTTTTGCCGGTGCCTCCATGGAATTCCATGGGGCGTGGACGGTTCACCCGAAATTCGGTCGCCAATTCAAAGCCACGAAAGCCATTGAAAGAAAACCCGCTACAACCGCCGCATTGGAAAAATACCTTGGATCAGGACTCATCAAAGGGGTCGGCCCGAAGACCGCAAAGAAAATCGTAAATTATTTTGGCAATGACACGCTTGAGGTATTTGAAAATGAGATCGAACGGCTCATGGAGATTACCGGAATCGCTCAAAAGAAACTGACCATGATCAGTGAGGCCTGGATCGAACACCGGGCCATCAGCAAGGTGATGATGTTTCTCCAGTCACACGGCATCAGTACCCTTTTTGCCGTACGGATCTACAAAGAGTACGGTGACAATGCGGTTGAATTTGTGAACGAAGATCCATACCGGCTGGCCCAGGATTTTTATGGCATCGGTTTTTTCTCGGCGGATAAAGTCGCCCTCAGTATCGGTCTTAAAAAAAACAGCCCACAAAGGATCAGGGCCGGTATCAATCATGTCCTGGCCGCCAGCAGGGAATTCGGTCACTGTTACCTGACAGAATCGCAAATTACCGCACAGGTGAATGAACTGCTGGACTTGATGCTCGATGACCGGATACCTGCTTTCCTCAATCAGATGAAGCAAGACGGGCTTGTCATGGTCCGTGAACTCGCCACTTCAGATGGGGCTACCGAAACCTGCTACTATTCTAAATCCCTTTATTTTGATGAACTGTACGTCGCAAAAAGAATTTCCGGCAAAATGAATTCGCCGCTGGTGGACGGGGAGCGAGTTGAAAACTGGATCAACCGATACTGCGAAACAAAAAACTTTTCCCTGAGCGATGAACAGGTGGAGGCCGTCAAGGGTATTGTCGGGGAGAGATTTTCCGTTCTGACCGGCGGTCCCGGCTGCGGAAAAACAACCACAACTCTGGTCATCGTCAAATTGCTTGAAGCGATGAAACGCAAGATCCTGCTTGCCGCCCCAACCGGCCGGGCTGCTCAGCGTATGATGGAGGTCATTGGAAACGAATCCAAAACAATCCATCGCCTGCTGGAGTGGCAAATCGGCCAGTTCAAAAGGAATGAGGAAAATCCCCTTGATGTGGATTTTATCATCATTGATGAATGCTCCATGCTGGATATCAACCTGACCGCTTCGCTGCTCAAGGCCATTCCACCGCAAAGCCAGATTCTTTTTATCGGCGATGCGGACCAATTACCTTCAGTCGGGGCCGGTAATGTCCTTCGGGATATCATTGCGTCCGGTGCGATCAAGTGCTTCGAATTGAAAAAAATTTTCCGGCAGGCACAAGAATCCCTCATCATCAAATACGCTCACCAGATCAACAATGGTGACATGCCCTACATCAATTCGCCTTTTAAAAAGCCTGAAATATGGCAACAAAAAGCGGACTGCCTGTTCATAGATTCAGATGAAGCCACGAAGGATCAGATCAAGTTCATTGCCAGGGTCAAAAGGTTCTATGAATCCCAGCTATCTGAACAGACCGACACAACCGGATCTGATCTAAACCTTTACGAGTTCAGAATCAATGAACCTGTAGTCCCATATGAAACTGAATTGACCATTCCCAAAAAGTTTCAGCACGTCAATCTTGAAAAGGTGTACAAGGCAAAGGATAGGGTCGAGGAGTTGTTGTCGGTTTTGAAAAAGGTCCATCCATGGTCATCACTGCATTATGGTATGCCGGCATTTGAAGTGGTCAGGAAACTTTATTTGGAGTGGATACCCAAATATTTCGGGGAAAAGACCGAGATCCAGATTCTTTCACCCATGACAAGGGGTAGCCTGGGTACGGTCAGCTTGAATAAGATGATCCAGGAATCGGCCAATCCTGCTCAGAAGGGAAAAGGTCAATTAAGTGTCGGTGAAAGAGTCTTCAGGGTCGGTGACCGAGTGATTCACCGCAGGAACAATTATGACCTTAACGTTTTCAATGGCGATATCGGAACTATTTTAGAAATCGATACAGAGGAATTGATGCTATCGGTTTCATTTTTTCCTGATGGCCGGGTGGTCGAGTACACACGCGATGCCATTCCGGAACTGGACCTGGCCTACGCCATTACCATCCATAAATCACAGGGGAGCGAGTTTGAAGCGGTTATCATTCCAGTTCTGACACAGCATTTCAAAATGCTGTTCCGGAACCTGATCTATACAGGCCTTACCAGGGCGAAAAACCTGGCTGTTCTGGTTGGAACCCGTAAAGCATTGGCCATGGCCGTTAAGAATCAAGACACCAGCCAGCGACAGACGTTGCTAAAAGAACTGCTGCAATGACATCGGCATGATTTTAACATTCTGCAATAAAATGTTTTTTATGATGCAAATAAACCCATTGTTGTATCCACCCTTGGCACTCGCCTCACCGATGAATTGATATCCCTTTTACAACAGTTAAATATAAAAAACAATATAGTTGC
>JAIWHJ010000324.1:0-3328 GCA_048629695.1 Promethearchaeota archaeon | reverse complement strand
ATGCCATGGAAATGAGAATTACGAGCTTATGGGCCGTGTCTATGCCTTCCACGTCATATGTCGGGTCGGCCTCGGCAAACCCCTTATCCTGCGCCTCTTTCAGAACCGTATCAAAGGCAAGGCCTTGATCCGTCATTCGGCTCAAGATGTAA
The DNA here is from genome assembly GCA_048629695.1 of Promethearchaeota archaeon. GTDB lineage: Bacteria > Desulfobacterota > Desulfobulbia > Desulfobulbales > DAOVYS01 > DAOVYS01. The sequence goes on along the minus strand of JAIWHJ010000324.1, from coordinate 3,176 downwards.
TTCGCCGTACCGTTTAAGATACCCATGAACGAAAGGATCCTGTTGGCGGCAAGCCCTTCTTTAAGGGCCTTAATAACAGGTATCCCGCCGCATACGCTGGCCTCGAATCCGACTTCCACACCTTTTGCGGCCGCTGCCTCAAAGATTTCCCTTCCATGCGTGGAAAGCAGGGCCTTGTTTGCCGTAACCACGTGCTTGCCGTTTTCAATGGCCTTTAAAATAAAACTCCTGGCCGGTTCAATGCCGCCGATGAGTTCCACGACCACGTCGATATCCGGGTCGGAAAGGATATCATTTGCATCCTTTGTTAGGAGCACATCCGACAGATAATCGGGCAGGGTGTTGACAAGGATATCCGCAACACATCCCAGTTTTATCGACATGCCTGTCTTTTTTGAAAGACGATCAGCCTGTTTATAAAGAACCTCCGCAAGCCCGCTTCCTACAATACCAAAGCCAATCAATCCAACTTTTATCTCTTTCATAAATAACCTTGTTTATAATGATGCCTGTAATCATTTATTACATTACACGTGGTAGCAAAAACCGCAGGATTAAAAATCAACCATGACATATATGTAACATATATGATTTTCCACGAAAAAAAATTTTTTTTTATATGATCGACCACCTTTTTCTCTGAGCGAGTCAAGGCGTTGTTACGTTTCACCCGCCGCCGCAGAGTATTTTCAAACTTTTTTTTACCCCTGGTAAACGATTACAGGCGAGTCACGTTGACAAATCAACCAAAAGTATTTAAAACTAGCAAGTATAATCACTTATATTTTATCCGGCAGCCAATCACTTCCAGATTCTCCGGCCCCCCGGATCGATCAAGTGTAAGCGTTCACAGGGCAAGGGGTTTGCTGTTCGGAAGATTTTTTGTTACTCCGTGATCGGTTAGGATCATGTGATATCGGAGGTATTAATCAGTGCAACAACTAAGTGTTATCGGAATGTTTTTTCATGCCGGACTCATGGTCAAATTCGTCATGCTGCTCCTGCTCTGTTTCTCCCTTGGTTCTTGGTATATTATTTTCAGGAAGCATCTCCTGTTCAAATCGGCCCGTAAAGCAACTGATAAATTTCTGGATATGTTCTGGCAGAGTAAAAATCTGTCCGATGCCCACAAAATGACACAGGAGACTGTCTCCTGCCCGGAATCAGTCATATTTTCAATGGGGTACACGGAACTGAAAAGACTCAGCAAGGTCCGTACCAATACTGAAGAGGGTGTGGAAGAAACGCTTGAGATGCGTCTGGCAGGAATGAATAACCTTAAAAGGGCGCTTGACAAGGGTGGAAACATCGAAATGTACCGGATGGGAAAGCACATCTCATTCCTGGCAACTACCGGTAGCGCCTCTCCTTTTGTCGGTCTTTTTGGAACAGTCTGGGGCATTATGACCTCTTTTCATGAAATAGGCGTTCGCGGTTCCGCTTCACTTGCGATAGTGGCGCCGGGAATATCCGAGGCCCTGGTTGCAACGGCCGCTGGTCTGGCCGTCGCGATTCCGGCCGTAATTTTTTACAATTACTACACAAATCTCTTAGAGGATATAGAAAGCAACATGCTTAGCTTTTCCTCTGACTTTCTAAACCTTGTGGAAAGAGATTTGATTGCTAAAACATAATATGATTGGGTGGGGGAATAATTTCTATTAATTCAAATGTGTTACGATTTGGGGCATAAAAATTTATGGGGATGGAGCCGTTGAAAAAATCAAGAAGACGTTCGGTTGTTTCTGAAATAAATGTCACGCCTTTTGTTGACGTCATGCTTGTGCTGCTCATCATTTTCATGGTAACAGCTCCGATGATGACCCAGGGTGTTGATGTAGATCTTCCCGAGACCACGACAAGGCAGCTCCGGCAGGAAGATGACCCGATTATTATAACGATCGACAAAAAAGGAGAAATTTTTCTAAACAAAATCAAGGGTAATCAGGCATTGCTGAAACAACAGCTTCAAAAAATGTCCCGGGCCGACCGAGAAAGGCCCATATACCTGAAGGCAGACAAAATCGTGCCTTACGGTCTTGTTGTTTCGGTAATGGCCGATATCAAGGACGCTGGATTTGACAAACTCGGCATGGTTACCCAGCCGCCGGACAAAAGGTTACATTAGGAGGGCGGGTTGGGTTGAATGAAATGGTCGGTATAACGCCTTTTGCCGAGGCGCCGGACTCCGAGTGGAAAATTCCGATATATCTTGCTGTTGGAATTCACGTGCTGGTCTTTGTGGCAGCCCTTATCGCTCCCATGATTCTGAACACAGAACCGCGTATTCCGGAGGTCTATACGGTCAACCTGTTCTCTGCAACTGAAATAAAGCCGGCGCCTGTAACCAGACAGCCAAAGGCCCCGGTCGAAAAAAAAGAGACTCCGCCTGCCCCACCCATAATTGAACCGTTGAAACCAAAGGAAAAAGTCTCTATTCCCCTCACACCGGAAATAACATCAAAACCTGCGGTTCCTGTGGAAAAACCTCGGGTCGTATCCTTAAAACCTGCTAAAATAAAAAAAACAAAGAAACAAAAGGTGGTAAAGGATGTCCTCCTGTCAAAGGCGCTTCAACGGATCCAGGCCGGAATTGAAGAAAAAAAGGCCCGTCAGGTGGCAGACAGGGCAATCAATGACGCAGTTTCACAGCTCCGCAATGTTCTGCGCTCCGAAAACGGCAAGAGTGGCGGAAAGGGCAAGGCTACAGGATTTGCCGGTGGGAAAACCGGGAAAAATACCGCTGTTATTGATGAAATCCTGAAACGTTATTATGCGGCTGTGTACGAACGTGTACACGCCTACTGGAACCTGCCTGATCTCCAGAATTGGAAAGATTCCCTAGAGGCTGTCGTAGTTCTGGAAGTCCGCAATGATGGAATTATAACGAACAAAGTCTATGAAAAAAAATCAGACAACCATTTTTTTAATCAATTTGTTGACAAAGCGATCCAGGAGGCGTCTCCTCTTCCACCTTTTCCACTGGGACTCGAGAAAGAGCGTCTTGAAATCGGACTGAGGTTTCGGCCGGGCGAACTGCTATGAACTTATAAACGTTCACAGGCACTGCATCTGCACGCGATCAGGGCAACCAGCATAGGTGGGCTATAGCTGATTGCCCTGATCACGCACAGCTACAGCACCTGTAAACGTTTACATAGCGAAGTGTTCGGGGC
>JAIWHJ010000323.1:0-3341 GCA_048629695.1 Promethearchaeota archaeon | reverse complement strand
GATCTGACGATCTCGAGCTTCAGCCGCTATGCATCTGCAACTTTTTTTGACAACACATACTGGTGACAACAAATGAAAAGTTCAGTTAAAGATATTCGGATGCCATATGAATTTGAAGTCAGCAATGCCGTTTATAAGGTTCTGAGTGCTGTTGGAAACGCGGTTGCTGCTGAAAACGGCCTTAAAAAACACTATGAAGGCATAGACCACGCAGGTGGTGCTCACAGAAGCGGGTTTAAAAACCTTCCGTACCGGATAAAAGACCTGTCCGCCAAGCTGGGAATTCACGCAAAATTTGAGGCCGACCTGGTTCTGGGATATAAATGCGCTCATTATAGACTTGCAAAGGTTGAGAAAGTATCGGGAAAAAGAGATAGGATTCTAGGAGTTTTTGCAACCCGGGTCACTCGCAAATATACGGTTAATGTGAAAGATTATGGATGTCTTCCTGAAAATCTCACGGCAAACATAGATGGACTCTCGGACGCCTCTGCAGTTAAAGCCGCGGTAAGTGAAGCGGGTGCGGCAAAAGTTGCATATGAACTGATTGATTCTTTTGCCGGATATAACGCTCTTGAGGGTCGGACAGTTGATGTTTTCAACCTGAAATCTGAAGATACATATGCTGAACTTAACCGGATATCGGCTTTAAAAGTTGCAGCACGCCGACAAGAAATCGACAACTCATTTGTGAATAAAGTGCCTGGTATCAGGCAGATTTACAGATACTTGGCAGAGAAAGCACTGGAAGAGAAACGTGCCCATAATCAGACATTAATCAATGCTCTGCAGACCGGATATATGGATCTGGATTCCTCTGCGTCAAAGTAAATTTATTCTTGGGCGAACCCTTAAAGTCTGTCATCCAGCCATTTCAGCAGCATACATTTTTGCCAGGAAAACCCCGAGATGTGCGGCTTTGGCAGTGCTTTTTGCGGCCGCAAGACCTTGCCTCCACTGGAGAAGGCATCCTGAACAGGTGGTCACGACAGTATCAGCCCCGAGAGATTCAAAATCCGCTATCAGACGGTCACGGATATCATGTGAAATGCCTGGGTGGAGTAAATTGAAAAGGCCGCCGTGTCCGCAGCATTGGGAGCCATGGGGTAATTCCATGAGTTCAATGCCGGGGAATTGCGCAATGAGTCTTCTGGGGGCCTCTGTTATTTTTAATCCGAATTTCAGGTGGCATGGATCATGATAGACCACACGTCTTTTGACAGACCCGGTACCATTAAATATCTTTTCACAACGTGCCTGAAACTCCATGGAGTTTACAAAATAAGTTGAAAATTCCTGTAAACGACCGGCAAAATGAATCGCCCGATTTTTCCAGTCGTGGTCATCCTCTAAAAGATCCGGATAGGTTATGAGATGGGAATAACACGAGGCACAGGAAGTAAAAATGGGCAGGGAGTTCGCCTCAAAGGCCGCGATATTCGTTTTGGCGAGTTTTTTTGCAAGTTTTAAGTCGCCGCCGGCCTGCGCTGCAAGACCGCAACATGCCTGGGTCGCGGGTACGTCCAAGGATGAACCGCATCCTTTCTGTAAAAGCATTTCAGTCGCAGAGCCGATCTCAGGAAACAGGTAATCGGCTGCGCATCCGGTAAAATAGGAAAGATCGGGATTCCCCTGCGCCGGCCCGGCCTTCAAACGGGAAACAGCGTACCGTTCAGAAGTTACAGGCAAGATCCATTGTCCGGCAAATTCAAGCAGACGTAGTCGCAGACCGCTATCAGCCGGCAGATTTTTTATAAGGATCTCATTAACTCTGCCGGCAGTTTTTATAAACCGGGAAACAAGGCCCAGGTGCAAAAGGGCCTTTTGGGAAATCAACTTCTTTGCAAAGTATGTATCTTCAAAACACCCAAGCTTGTGTCTGGCCGTGATTACAAGAGCAGGCGTATCAAGAAACCTGGGACACACGTCATTACAGGCGCCGCACAGAAGACACTTTGATATGATGTCAGGATAAGCTGATGATCGTTTTGAAGCTGAAAGGCGGCTTATAAGATGATGTTTGCCTCTGGCTGTAAGGGACTCGCGTCCGGTCACCCGGTATATCGGGCAAACTGATGTACAGGCGCCGCATTTTGCACATTGATTCACTGTACTGAAATCTAGCTCGGCTGCCAAAGCAGAAACGCCTTGATAAAGGGATTCAGATTCCCGTCCAGCACACTGTCCACGTTTCCGATCTCACAGCCGGTCCGATGGTCCTTGATCAACCTGTAAGGCTGCAGAATATAGGATCTGATCTGGCTCCCCCAGGCGATTTCTTTTTTTTCCCCGTGCATTTCCTCTTTCTGCTCCTTTTTAATCTCTTCTTCCCGTTGATAGAGCCTGGCCCTAAGCATTTTCATGGAGATTTCCTTGTTTCGATGCTGGGACCGTTCATTCTGGCACTGAACCACGATGCCTGTAGGAAGGTGGGTTATCCTGACGGCGGAGCTGGTTTTATTCACGTGTTGACCGCCGGCCCCGCTGGCCCGGTAGGTGTCAATCCGGAGATCCTTTTCATTGATCTCGATCTTAATTGAGTCGTCAAGTTCAGGAAACACAAAAACCGAGGCAAACGAGGTGTGTCTCCTGGCGCCTGCGTCAAAGGGAGAAATACGGACAAGCCTGTGAATCCCCATCTCGGACCTTAAGTGTCCATAGGCATTTTTCCCCTTGATCATAAGCGTTACGCTTTTAATCCCTGCCTCATCACCGGCAATGTAATCCAGGGTCTTGGTGGAAAAATTCTTTTCTTCCGCCCATCTGAGATACATGCGGAGCAGCATGCTCACCCAGTCCTGGGCCTCTGTGCCGCCTGCTCCGGCATGAATGGTCACCATGGCGTTGCATTTGTCATGCTCACCGGAAAACATGCATTCCATTTCAAATAACATGACCCGGGTTTGTAGACTGTCCAGGAGTTCGGAGGCTTCATTCTCAGTCTCAGCGTCCTGTTCTTCCACGGCAAGTTCCAGAAGGATTCCGCCTTCTTCCCAGGTGGAATAGAGGGATTCCCAGCCTTCTATAGCTTCCTGAAGCCGTCCCCGTTCTTTTTGTACCTTTCGGGCGTTTTCCTGATCATCCCAGAAATTTTGGACCAGGCTTTGCTTTTCCAATATTTTCAGCTGCTCTCTCTTGTCAGCTAATTCAAAGATGGTCCTGTAAGGCTAGTAAACGTTTTTTAATATCCTGAAGTTTCTGCTTAAGTTCTGCTGACATTTCATTTTTCCTCGTATTAAAGGTTCAGGGGTTCAGAGGTTCAGGGTTCAAGGGTTTGCTGTCTTCTAACCCAGATAAACTGGAATTCTTTAAAGGTCCTGGACTATTTTCAGTGCCCCCTT
>JAIWHJ010000322.1:0-3340 GCA_048629695.1 Promethearchaeota archaeon | reverse complement strand
ATGAAGCGCAATATGAATAACAGGTCGAAGCACAAATAATTCCACGAGTCTGTCGGACTATTTGCAGCCTTAAATCGTATTATTCCCGACTGGAGATCGTCGCCGATGAGTTCAAGATGCTCAATAGCTTGCTGATGTAATTGGATTTTTTCATGTTCACAATTTTCATCTAAATTTGAAGCAATTTGATTTAAAGACTTTCTGAAATTTTCACATATCATGCAAAGATCGCTTCGTGGTTTGCTAAAACAGATATGAGGTGCTGATTCTTGCCATATTCGAATAAAAGTGAGATATTCAACCTGTTTTGTAAGTCTGCCATATGAGCTTTTCATATATGCCCGGTGTATTGAACGATAATTCAACACTGAAGGTAAAAGAATTCGCAATCTTCCCTTACCTATTCTCAGATCACGCCCTGGATCTGGCATGCCATGAGTAGCGGCAAAATTGACAATAAACCGTTCAACATCAAGCCTGTCTTCATCGGTGCATGCATTGTGCGGGAGACGACCTCTATTCCCGTGTATTGGAGGTGAAGTTCCTACTTCCCGTAAATGCTTTTGCAAATTTTTCAGCCTCCAAGATGTTTCACCATGATAAAACAAAAAAGCGTCACGGCACACATGTCGGTTTGCATTAATGCGGTACGCAAATTTTTGCCTTTTTCTTGCCTTTGATAATCTCGCAGATTTAGCCTGATCTGAAATGTTTTGAAAGGAACGTAGTTGCACTAATATAAAACAATTTTTTTCGTTCTTCGACAAGGAACGAAAGATATCCCGGGCTTCGAACAATTCAACTTCTGAGAACATTTCCTGACAATTTTGACCACACAAACAGGGAGTTGTAAGAAAATTTGATATTAATTTTTGTTCCTCATTTATGTCAATTGTTTTTTGACCTGATGTTGCTAACTCTACCTGGCCAGGATCACCATCGACTTCTGGCTTAAAATTGGAAAAACCATATTCTTCAAGAAAGTTTTCAAAAACTATTGATAACTCGTTTTCGGGATGCTGATTCATAACTAAACAAAATCCTAATGTTAAATAAAATACGGAATGATACAATTTTATTTAACATATGAAGTGGGACTTTGTCCTGTACTTTTTTGATTTTTCTGTTATTTTTTATCAAATAATAAATTATATGCGTGTAATTTTTCTTTCACCCGAAGGTAGGTTTTCCTAGAAACCCCGCCATATACTACGACAAAACTTAAAGGTGTTAAGCTTAACTACTTGAAAAAATAGACAATTTTTACAAGCAATGTGAGGCGATTCTATACCATAAACACAAACATTAATGGGGCAACGCATCGGACTAACTTATCCTACCCAATAAGAGCGTCGCTCAATCACGAGGATCAAGGAGTGTATTTTCTCGTGAATACAGCAATATAGCCACAATTTGGGTGTTATGGAATTTATTTGGCTTGGTAGAGCTATGTAGGAATTCATCACGGACAAATGACAGGATATGCAATTTGGGACGATTATTTTTGTCCAACTGCCTTAATGGAAATCAAGGATAATAAAGTAGCCATACTCCGTTGCCCCACGTATGAGCGAGATTCGCTTAAAATGGCAGTGGACGGGATTTGTCGAGCAATAGATTTTCAGATTCCGCCTGGCTGCGGGGTGCTCTTAAAACCTAATCTGGTTACGGCAAGGAGCCCGGACGGCCTGGCATGCACTAATCCATGTTTTGTGGCAACAGTTGCTGAATGGTTTCTGGATCATGGGGCACGTGTCAGTGTGGGGGATTCACCTGCTTTCGGGAGTAGTAAAAAGGTGATGAAGGCATGCGGCCATGAGAATGCCCTTAAGAAACTGCCTGTAAACCTGGTTGATCTTTCCGTACCCGAACGTGTGGACCTGCCTTGCGGCTATTCCATCGGGATCTCAAGGACAGCGCTTGAATCCGATCTTTTAATAAACCTGCCAAGGGTCAAGGCGCACAGTCAGCTTCTTGTCACAATGGCAGTGAAGAACTATTTCGGGACAGTGGTCGGCGGCAGAAAAGCATGGCTTCATCTGAAATATGGTGATGAAACGGACAGGTTTGGGCAGGTACTTGTGGATCTTCTTGCTGTGCTTCCCGGAGGTATTACACTTGTGGACGGCGTCACGGCAGTCCATGGGGAAAGTCATATCACGGGAAAACCCTATCATCTAGGACTGGCAGCCGGTTCGAGGAATCCTGTTGCCGTAGATACGTCGTTTCTGTCTATTCTCGGGATTGATGCGGATCAAAGTCTGCTTTGGAAGGAGTGCTCAAAACAGGGGCTTTTGGGCAGCAGGATTCAGGATATAGTCTATCCCCTGCTTTCTCCGGAAGAGGTCAAAGTAAATGATTTTCAAGTACGTTCACAATTAAAACCCATAAGTTTCCGGCCGAAGAGATTAATCATCGGCGGGTTAAAACGGCTTGTCGCCAGGATTCTGCCCGGCATTAATGGAAAGTAAGGTAATCGTTCACACCCCCATCCGGAGTCTCACAGTTTCGCTTACCTGCACGCGATCAGTCTGGTTCACATAGGTGTATGGTTTCGCCAGCCTGGAGTTTATGCCCTTCAGGGTACACATATGGGGCGCCTGTAAACGATTACATAACCTGAGCAGTTATTATGATGTTTAGAACGACCGGAAGGTTGATACTGGCGTCCTCCTCTCCGCGGCGGCGCCAGTTGTTAGGTGACCTGGGACTCAATTTCGAGATCATTACGGCAGATATTGATGAACGGCCTGTTTTTGAGGAGACGCCCCCTGAATTCGTATCTCGGATATCCTTGGAAAAGTGTATGAGCGTATCATCCGTTTGCCTGGATGGCACAATTCTGGGAGCTGACACGGTAGTCGTCCTGGGTGGAGAGATTCTTGGAAAGCCTGCTGACAGAGAGTCGGCAAAGGACATGTTGAAACGGTTGTCAGGCAGATGGCACGAGGTCTGGACAGGCTTTTGCATCTTTAATCGGGGTCAGGCGGTCACTGTGCAGCGGTCGGTAAAGACTGATGTTCTCTTTTCCCGGCTGACGGATAAGGTCTGCGATGCCTATGTGAAGACCGGAGAACCGATGGATAAGGCCGGCGCATACGGCATCCAGGGTGTTGGCGGCGTATTTGTGGAAAGGATAAGAGGATCGTACACCAATGTGGTCGGACTGCCGCTGGCAGAGGTAGTAAAGGAGTTGGAAAGCCTGTGTGTAATTACTCCGGCTGACGAGTCACCTAATCCGTAATATTCACAACGGAGAGCGCAGAAAACATAGAGACGATAAGGCCTGATTATAACGGATTTGGAGGAGGAAAGCCTTTTGCACAATCAGTCCTTCCAA
>JAIWHJ010000321.1:0-3342 GCA_048629695.1 Promethearchaeota archaeon | reverse complement strand
ATCAAATTTAACATCTAAAATCCAGCATCCAGGCTTCGCCTCCGGCTACGCCCCGGCAAGCCCCGCAACACGCAACCAGGCTTCGCCTCCGGCTTCAGACTACGCTTTCCAGCTACGCCTCGACAAGACGCCCCGGCAAGCCCCGCAACCCGCAATATTTGACCGCAGCCACATTCTAGAATTTGCAACCGGAAAGCCGTCAAAAGCATTCGGTGATAAGTATAAAATATTTGACAGTCAAAGGTTTCTTGCCAGGCTGCCCATGCCGCCCTATTCTTTTATCGACAGGATAACATCCATCGAGCATGAGCAATGGTCGCTAAAGCCCGAGGGATGGATTGAAGCAGAATACGACGTAAACCCTAATGCATGGTACTTCAGAGCAAATCGAACCTCTTCAATGCCCTATTGTATAATCAATGAAATAGCGCTTCAAGCCTGTGGATGGCTGGCTTCATATATGGGATCTGCCTTAAAAAGTGAAAAGGACCTAAGATTCAGGAACCTTGGAGGGAATACTACTTTATATCAAAACATCCTGCCCGATGAAAATACCCTGACTACCCGCACTCGATTGACACAGGTTTCCATAGCCGGCGATATTATTATTGAACAGTTTGATTTTCAGGTTTTTCAATCCGGCTTAAAAATCTATGAAGGCGATACCAGCTTTGGTTTCTTCACAAAAGAAGCGCTGGCAATACAGACGGGCATTCACGGTGGGGCTGAAAATGCTTATGTGCCGGGTGCAGAGGAAATAAAAAATGCTGAATCATTTAATATTAAACACGAACCACCATTTGACCCGAATGATAAAATTGATGATAAACCTGACGATAAAAATAAAATAGATCGGGCACATTCCCTGTCAATGCCTGCAAAGGCTGTTCTCATGCTCGATCAAATAGATATGTACATTCCTGACGGCGGGCCTTATGGTCTCGGCTTTATTCGCGGAATAAAAAAAGTTGACCCGGATGAATGGTTTTTCAAGGCGCACTTTTTCCAGGACCCTGTATGCCCCGGTTCTCTGGGAATAGAATCTTTTCTGCAGCTTATCAGATTCATTGCCATAGATCGCTTCAAACACCTTGAAAACAGCCATCGTTTTGAGCTTTTAACAAAAACTCCCCACAACTGGATTTATCGCGGTCAGATTCTTCAGGAAAATAAAAAAATCGAGGTTGAAGCTGTAGTGACCAAAATATCCGACAAACCGAATCCTGAAATTTTTGCAAATGGATACTTGAAAGTTGATGGACTTTATATATATAAGATGGACAATTTTGGTTTTAGACTTGTTCCGGTAAAATAGGCGTTTAGCGACTTCTACAAATCGACAATCGGCAATCTACAATAAATAATTACATTTAAGGTCTTATGCTTTACTCTAAAGTTTATATTGATGCATTCGGTTATGAACTGGCCCCAAACGTGGTGACGTCGGATGATCTTGAAAAGCGGCTTGAACCACTTTATGAGGCACTTCATTTTCAAAAAGGGCAACTTGAAGCGCTAACCGGAATCCGTGAACGCCGGTTCTGGAATCCTGGATACAAAATGTACGAAGGCGCAATAAAGGCCGGGGAAAAAGCCATTGAAAATTCGGGTATTGCTCCTGAATCTATCGGAATGCTTATTTATGGAGGCGTATGCAGGGACAACCTGGAACCTGCAACGGCCTGTGCAGTATCTCATGGTCTGGGTCTTGGACCTGAAACCCAGATTTATGATGTTTCAAACGCATGTCTGGGTATCTTAAACGGTATGGTCCAGATAGCCAATGCAATTGAGCTCGGGCATATGAAAGCAGGGATTGTTGTATCCTGTGAGTCTGCGCGTCAAATCGTGGACACCACTATTGATCGCCTCCTTACAGCAAAAGATATGGAAGTTTTTAAAAAAACCGTGGCAACGCTAACGGGCGGATCCGGTGCGGTAGCTGTGGTACTTACCGATAAATTACTTTCCGATAAAGGACACCGTCTGCTTGGTGGTGTTATAAGGAGTGCTGCAGAGCATTATAAGCTATGCCGCTGGGGACCGAGCACAGGGATTACTTCGAGCAGCCCCCAGATTATGGAGACGGATTCTGTGGGTGTGTTGCAAAACGGCGTTAAGCTGGGCATAGAAACATTTAAAGCTTTTAAAAATGAACTTTCATGGCCAAATAACAAGCCGGATAAAACCATCTGCCATCAAGTAGGAGCAACCCACCAAAATACTATCCTTGAATCTATCGGAATTGATAAAGAATTAACCTTCACATTAGTTAAAGCTTTAAAAAAGAAAATTTCAATACCATTATTCGTTAAATTGAATCCTCATGGCCTTATTGCCCCTTTTGCCCCTTTGGTGCCCAATAAATCCTCCTGCCTTAAGGCCTTTGAGCCCTTTGTCTCGGTATTTTAATATAAGCGCCATTAGAACCCTTTGAGGCCCGATTCTTGGCCCTTCGTTCATCGCCCCCTCCCGGTTCGTGGCGGGTTTGGCGGGTTCATGGCGGGTTTGATGTCCCATATGTCCCATAAATGTCCCCTTTTTGATGGGTTCATCATGCTGTGTCCTTTTGTCCTGTTTGTCCAGTTCCGGAACCCGTCGCGCCTTTTCCTTGAGGCATTTGAGGCATAATTGAGGCATAACGCCATGAATTCGTCTTGGGTCAATTGGGTCATTTCCGGGGCATTCGACCTCTCAAAACATAGTAAGCACCCCGCTTTGCACCACGGCGCGAGGCTACAGCTTTCCGAACCAATTCATCCAGGTCGCGCGAGGCTGTTTGGCGGCTGACATCCGTCAGATTCTGGTACTCCGCACTCGTGGTCACAAACTGACCGGCGCGTTCCTCGAAATCCGGCGGCGGGAGACCGGCCTCGCCGCAGCGTTCAATCATATCCAACGTCCCGCTGCCTGCCTTCTCGATGTAGCGAACAAGGTAGAGGGGCTCGGCGATCAGTGGATTGCGGGGAATCGACGCGTGAGGCTCCCGCAGACGTTCCGGCGTGAGGGAAGGCGGAAGCTCACCAGGATTCCAGACTTCGAACCGGTCGGCGAAGAGCATGACTTGTACGCTGGCGTTGCTGTTGTAATCCCGATGTGCCACGGCGTTGACGATGGCCTCGGTCACGGCCTCCCTGGGCAGTTCGTATTCCGATGGCGCCTGAACGCTGTATTCGCGGGTCCCGATGCGCCGATTGATCTTGGAGAGGACAAAATCAACCGCTTGATCCACCAATTCGAAGACGGTTCCCTTGTATATTTGATACGCAGGGATGGGCTTGCGAACCGCGGTACCGTGAAAGTGCATACACTTAATCTCGGATGCAGGAAGAAAGCGCTGCG
>JAIWHJ010000320.1:0-3357 GCA_048629695.1 Promethearchaeota archaeon | reverse complement strand
ATTATATCTGGAAGGACTGGATGTATATGAAAAACTGGGGGATACGCGTTCAAAAGCCGTGACACTGGGAGATATTGCCCGGATCAAAGTATCCAAAGGCGAGGTAGACGAAGCGCTGAAACTTCATCAGGAAAGGATTCAGGTTTTTGAAAAACTGGGGGATCTTGATGGTAGAGCTAGTACATTATGGAGTATGTCGAAAATTCTTTTGCAGAAAGAAGAAATTCAAAAAGCTTTTGAGTATTTGGCGGAATCCTATCAAATAAATCTAAAGTTAGGCCGATTAGACGGAATTTGTTTTGTCGGAGTGGATTTAGGAATGTTGCTATTAAATTCTAAACAAAAAGAAGAGGGATTAGAAATCCTGAAAAGGTCCCAAGAGGGATTTGAAAAACTGAGACAAAATGAGTATGCGTTACATATTCAAGAAATAATAAATAAAGAAAAGGGGACAGATTTATTTTCTTGATCTTCAATAAGGGGAATGAAGTACGCTTTAACTCAATTATGCGGTTAATACTTTTGGATGCTTATATACGATCCGTAATAATGCTTTAGCTGGTCCGGTCGGGTGCCTTCTGCCCTGTTCCCAGTCCTGAAGAGTCCTCTTACTGATACCAAGAAGTCCAGCAAATACAGACTGGCTTAAGCCTACATGTTCACGGATGAACTTAACATCTTCCGGCACTTCAATCTTAAATTTCTTGCCATGTCCCTGTTTAATAGCCTGTATGCCTTCCAAAAGTTCCTTGCCAATATCTCGCTTCATTTTTCTATCTCCTTGCGCAACATTTTAAGCACTGCATGAGGAATATCCTTCGCTTCATTTTTAGCATATATGGTAAGTAACCAAACGTGCCCATCTTCCCGCAACCAGTAATAAATTATGCGAAGTCCACCACGTTTTCCTCGACCAGATCCAGCCCAACGCAACTTACGTAATCCTCCACTACCAGGGATTATTTTTCCAACATCCGGTCGCAATGCAATTGTTTGTTGTAGTGCCGAGTATTCCTCGTCATCAAGGTAGTCGTAAATATGTTTTGTAAAAATTGGAGCTTCGATAAATAACATATAAACAGTATACGGCAGAGACGTATGGTTTTCAACCCTAAATAATACAAAATTCCTATGGTTACAAAACTCAGTTGGGTTCTTTAATTTCAAATGAGTTATGCCCTTCGAGCAAGCCATTCTTTATCAAAATTGAGCATAAATTCCTAGAAATTTTGGGCTTGGTTCTAAGTTCGGCCATTATTTGGTGGGCAGAGCCCACCCTACAGAACTTCAAAAGGATAACATACTGAAAAGATGTGCTTTTCGTAGGGTGGACTCTGCCCACCATAAAAAGGTGGAAACCGTTTGGCCGAAATTAAAACCACCCACAAAATTTTTACCCAGCGTGCTGAGCCAGCAGATAATTTCGTGTCTGTACGAAAAAAAACGGCTCTCCCAGGCCGCGATTCAAGATCTATTCTCTTGCCGTGCGGAAGTGGATGAGAATCTATCGCTTAAAGATATATTTTACTCTCTTGTAGAAAAAAACTGGCTTAAAAAGACCCGCATGACCGGTCTTTATTCCGGTGGCCGGCAATATTGGGACGCATTGCTGGACCATAGAATCTGGAGCAATTTCCCGCCGAATGAACAAGAGTACAGGCTTGAGGTGTCAGGCGAATCCGTGGCCGATATTCCGGAATCCATTGTCAGACAATTCGACCCAGGCGACCGGGTCCTGCTTGCCGGCCGGAGGCTGCGGATTTTATTGATTGATAAGGGAAAATGCAAACGGGTGACTGCGGAACCTACAAACAGGCTGGACGGAAAAGAGCTGTACTGGCTTGGGCCGGGGTGTCACGTTTCCTACGAAGTGGCGCAGGCCATGCGGGATGTGCTGAAATCGACAAAATCCGGTGAGAATGAGGCCGACTCAGGGCTTTTTTCCCGCACGCGTAAACTTATCCGAAAGGAGTTGGAAAAAGAAAAAAAGGCTGTTGTATTGGATAACGGTATTGAGGTAATCCTCTCAGCCGGCGGATTATACCTTTACCGGACATTTCTGGGCGCCATCGGCAACATGATCCTGGAGTGGAGCGTCAAAGAGTACCTTAAAAACCAGATAGAGGACCTCTGTGTCGCATCCGATGAGATCGGCCTGGTATGCTCGCATTGGATTCAATTCGAAAAGCTCTCTCTGCCGCTAAGGCCGGAAGATTTCTTTGCGTGGACTCGTTGTCACTTTAAGATTATGCGGGCCATGTTTCCTCTCAACGCCTTTTGCTCCACCCTGCCGAAAGAATTAATACTCCGCGAACTTACCGGTTTTATTTGTGACCGCCGCCTGATTGCTGTTTTTAAGCAATATTTGAGCCGATCATCTGAAATCGTCCAGGGTGATCCTGATAATCTTACATTCAAGCCAAAGGAGACGGAAAAAAAAGTTGTCGCCTTTCTTGATACGCCCTCTCATTTGGAACCTTTGTTGACCTGGGAAAAAAATCGCCGCCCAACCGGGGCACCACTTTCCGCGGGCCGGGCCGGGCGATACCGGACCCGGCCGCTGACCGGAACCATAATTGGTGAATACTTCCGGCACCGGCAATGCAGCCGATGGTTCAGCTTTCAATTCCTCCGGCCTGAACATCAACCGTCCAGGCGCACTCAAGTGGATGATGGGCCAACGGCCCTGCGCATGGAAAAAGGACGGGAATTTGAAAAAAAAGTACTGGCCGATCTGAAAAAGCAAAACAAAACACTGATCATCATTCCTGACCAAGACGCGGCCGGAAAGATGCGCCCGCTTAAGGCCCGGTTCGAGGAGACGCTGGCCCAATTGCAGCGACCGGCGCAACAAGATTCTTTGGACGTCAATCTCTACCTGGTTCAGGGTGTTTTGATAATTGATCCTGTTTTGTTACCCTCCTCAGCCCTTTTTGACGCGCAAAACAGCAAAAAAATCTCTTTGCCCGGAGTCGGTATTCCTGATTTGATCCGGGTGTCATGGGAAAATGAAACATCTCTGCTCCAAGTCGGGGATATTAAAAGCAGTTTTGTCCCACGCTACTACCAGAAGTGGCAGGTGGCGTTTTATGCCTTTCTGCTCAAATCATTGATTCATTCCGAAATAGCGTTGTTGCAGGCCAGGGTGGCTGACAGCGGTTTTCTGCTCACCCGCTCACCTTTTAATGGCGCCCCTCAGCGGCACACCTTTGATCTGCGGCCCTATTTAACCACGTTTACAGCCATTTTCAGAAACCTCAATGTTTGTCTTTCCCGTCCACCGTTCAAGGCCTTCCGGCAGCTTCAAAACCACTGCGCCGGGTGCGATTATTTTGAGTTTTGTTACCAGCAGGCCCT
>JAIWHJ010000319.1:0-3364 GCA_048629695.1 Promethearchaeota archaeon | reverse complement strand
CTCGCAGATCCGGCAGGGGCGGCAGCCACCCTGTACCCACAGGGAGCCCTACATCCGGAACCTCTACTGGTTTATACGTAGCATACATTTTTCACGCCTCCTTTTACTGAATTGTTGTTGAACCTATCCTTCTGCAAACAACATACTTCACCCCTAATCCTGACTCTTTTTTTTACCACCTCCTTTCTGAGACGCCACGTCCATGCGCCTAATATGCTCAGGATTTTTTGCTTTTCCGCATTAAATAACCGATTAAAATAAGCGCGATAATGAGAAGCAAGACGTAGTAGAAATTAAACTCGGTAGCCTTATCCCCTACGTCAAGCACCTTGGCTTGTTCCATTATAGTTCCGCCAAATTGCACTTTTAGATCACGCGTCCCGTGTTTTGCCTCTTTATGTACGGTGAAGTGCAGGATGTAAGATTGGCTGAGCGCCTCTTCTTCCTGGTCGTCCTGATCCGGTTTTTTTTCTTCGACAGTAACATCTATTCCCTGTCCCAATGAAACACGTAACTGACTGATAAGCGCTCGGAGATTCACTATCTTAAATTCAAACTGTCCGGATTTTCCGGGAGTAATTCTCAAAACATCTTCCAACTTTGGAATGATAATTCGCGGTTTCTTGCGATCATCGTCCTTATCACGGTCAGCAAGATTGATAACACCGGTTGCCCAGGCCTTAAAAGCCGACTTATTCCCCAGCTCATAATCTTTCTCAATCATGTCCAGGGTTGTACCTGGTTCATATTTCACATAGGGCGCCGGCCTGGAACTTTCGGTAATCTTGAAATTCACTTCAGCGCGAAGTTTTGTTGTGCGCAGTTTTTGGTCGCGAAGCAGTTTTTTCAAATTCTCGTCACTCAAATCGATCAAAGCAGAATAAATACCGTCTTCCGCCTGAATATCGACACCGGTGGAACCGTCATCCTTCATGGGGACTACCGTGATGAGATCGCCCGCCATATACAGACTGACGTCAACTATCAGATCGGTTAATGGATACCTGAAGGAAAGCTGCGCACGCACCGGCAGGACATCGTCGGCAGTGAAATCCTCAAACCAGACTCGCCCTTTGAGCTCGCGGTTATCGGCATAGGCGGCGATTTCAATTTTTTCATCAGGCAGCCCTGAACCATCAATACCGGCAATATAATACTTCCATATTCCCGGCTTGGGAGCGCCGACTTCGACACCGTTGAAACGTCCTTTCAGGGCAACGTTGTTGGGCGATGATGACGAAAAGGTTGTGCCACCTGGATCTTCGAGATGGATTGTCAGTGATTTTGAGGCGTCGCCTGCATGCAGAAAGGCGTAGAATTGCAGCTCTCTTGTTTTAGGCGGTACCTCAAACTGCCCGCCAAAAACCTGAGTCTTGCCCAGTGTTACTTTTTCATCCATTTTCCCCTTAAAGGCAAAAATCGGGGTCTTTCCGCGACCGGTGGAGAACTTCCTTGTCATGATCATTTTAAGTTCAGCCGCGTCGTCGCGTTCGGAAACCGGCGTTGTGGTACCGGATGTACCGGAGGCGATCGAGTCCATGGTTGTGGCATCGGCGTTGCCAAAAGAGAAGGTATGAATTCTAATGCCGCGTTCATTTGCCCGGGTCACCTGATCCCAGAGGCTGGGGCCCGTGGTTTGACGTCCGTCCGACATCAGGTAGATTTCCGCGCTGCTGACGCCGGCCTCCCCGTGAGTTGCTATGAGCTGGTCAATAGCCGTTTCGAGCGCTACGGCGATATTTGTCAGCCCGGAAGCATTTCTGAAGCTTACGAAAGGTAAATCATTTGTCGGGTCATAGGCGGCATATGGGAACAATTCCTCGACACTTTCATTGTAAAGATAGGTGCCGATAATATCAGTTGGATCTGAGCTGTGATAGAGGAACATGCCGGCCTCCTGCACAAATTGCGCTGCCGTTATACCGTCGGTGGTGACGCCCATGGACCCTGATCTGTCAAGAAGCAGCACAGTGCCGGGGTGCGGTTCATCATCGCCGATAAAAACAATATCAACGTCAGGGCAGGCGCCCGGATCGGCAAAAGCGCCTTCTGTATGCACACCGGAAAGATCGACATGTTCCAGAGGCAGGAGGCTCCATTCGTCCTGGGCAAAGGGCATTGTAAAACCGTGATGGGCGCGGTCCGGTCCGTCGTTGGTCGCATCGGCGTCGCTGAGTAATCCGGGTGTTAAAACTTCCCCGGTTGTCGTGCCCGGCCCCGGCTGATCATAATCAACGACAATCCGGGCGTTTGTGGTATCAACATACAAATGCGGGAAGTTGCTGGACATAACGGTATTGGGATCACCCGTTGTAACGTCCACCTGAAATGAAGCGCTGCCATCGATTGTTCCTTGATAGTAACCTCCTGACTTAGCATAGCGGTCAGGCAATCGGTAAAAATAATGACCCAGTTCATGGTGGACAACATCATGAATGCAGGTTCGATAGGCCGAGTTCAACGACATCTGAGAGTCTGAGTTTACCCAGCCCCCGGTGGGAGCTGACGAACCGCCCACACCGACATTCCATTTGATATCGGCACTGGTCCAAGCACGGCCCTGGTCTGACACATAAACTCTCCGCAAATAATGTCCCCCTTCTGTGGCCGCATGAATGTAGTCGGCAAGTTTCTCGAGGTCGCCCTGAACTTTTTCACGGCCTGTGCACGAACCGGTGCCGCCTGGGCAGGAGGGGGGACTGTTGGGAGCGCCGAGATTACTTCGGCTGGCATTTGTTGGATTACAGGAAAATCCACCGGGAAGACTATCAGCTTCTGTGATGGTGTCGTCGAGGCTTGCGCCTGCTACGTCAAGATTATCGTATGAAATCCAGAGGGTTATTCCACCATCGTTTGCGATAACCGCCGCTGTAGCGAGGTTTGGGGTCAACGACAATCCTACCGCCATAAAAAAGACAAAAGTACTTAAAAAAACACTTTTTGTAATAAATGTTTTCATTTCCCGTTACCTCCTTGATCATTTAAGTTTTTTGCAAAAGTATCATGTTTAAAGGTATTCAAAGGCTGAAAGGCCACAAATAGCGCAACAAATCTTTTTCACAATCAAAAAGCTAATGGGCATCACCTGGACCAAAAACCGCCAGGTTTTTTGCTTGTCATAATGTACAATTTATAAGAGATACTGACTAGATATAGAGATCAAAACTCCAATAAGAAAACTGCTGTGGACAAACTGCGCAACTATCAATATCGGCAATAGTCAGCTTTTTAGATTTGGATTAACAGGAAAAGTTTTGATAATTTAAATCCTGAATATCTTGTAAATCCTGTCCAAAAAATAATATTTAAAAGCGCTGAAGTGTTACCTATGGTCTAATTTTAGCCTCGGTTTTTTCCGGTCGCT
>JAIWHJ010000318.1:0-3375 GCA_048629695.1 Promethearchaeota archaeon | reverse complement strand
TCAAGGCGTACGGGTGCATTAACCCATAAATAGGCGTCAAAAAATTAACTATTTCTAAAGCAAAACAGGGGACAGACCACGATTTATTCCTTCAACCACTCTCTCAAGCCGATCAACATCATTTGAGACCTGCTGCGCCCTCCTTATTTTAATCCTCTCACCTCATTCCCTGGCATATTAGTTGCATAAAACTGAAATAAACAGAAAATGAGGTGCATTATGTACATAAAAAACCGACTGGGCCTGATCGAAAGCGTTGAAACTCTCCTGGCCCAGGAACGTCGTATGGATCAGGTTTCAAACAACCTGGCAAACGTCGATACCAACGGTTTTAAAAAGGAAAATGTCACATTCTGGGAAATGCTTTACACGGCAAGCGACCAGCGTCAGCGAGTCGGCAAGGCCATGAAGGTCATTACTGATCATGCACAGGGAGCCATGGAATTAACAGGGAACCCCCTTGATCTTGCCATAAACGGCACAGGCTTTTTTAAAGTACAAACTCCTCAGGGCATCCGATATACGCGGGCCGGAAATTTTTTCCGCAATGACCAGAGTCAACTGGTTACTCCGAACGGACACCTGGTGATGGGCCAGGGTGGAGAAATTACGATCCAGGGCGATGAAGTCTATATCGACCGTTACGGCAGCATCAACGTTGACGGCGAGGAGATGGGACAACTTGCGGTAGTCACTTTTGCTGATCTCGATGTCCTTCAAAAAGAGGGGGAAAATAATTTCAGGCTTGTTGACAAAATGGCCCAGGAACTGACCCCTGAATTTTTAGAAGTCCGGCAGGGCTGCCTTGAAACATCCAATGTCAGCACTGTGGTTGAAATGACTGCAATGATCGATCTGCACAGGGCCTATGAAGCTCAGCAAAAAAGTGTGCACGCCATCGACAGCCTTAACGACAAGGCCGTGAACAGCGTCGGAAAATTGACATAGCAACGGATGTTTTGACCTAAGGGATGGAAACTTAATCCAGGAGAACTACAATGATTCGCTCACTATATTCAGCACGAACCGGCCTGATCGGCCAGGAACTGCAACTTGATGTCATCTCTAATAACCTGGCCAATGTCAACACTACGGGCTTTAAAAAAAGCCGCGCCCACTTTGAGGACCTCTTCTATCAAACACTGCGCATGGCCGGTGTGGAGACGGCAGGAGGGGGTCAGGTGCCCACAGGAATCCAGATCGGTCTGGGTGTGCGTCCCACTTCGGTACAGAAAATTTTCACCCAGGGGGATTATGCAGACACAGGCAATGAACTCGATTTTTCCATCGAGGGTCATGGTTTCTTCCAGATACTCCGCGACGGCGAGGAGTATTACACAAGGGCCGGGGATTTTAAAAAGGATGGTGACGGATATATAGTGACCGCAAACGGCAACCGGCTTCAACCTGAATTTGCCATCCCGGAAGGCACTACGGATATTGCTATCGACTCCGGAGGATTGCTGGTTGCCCAGAACGCGAACATGGAAACCCTGGGCTCGATCCAGATCACACTGCACAATTTTATAAATCCGGCAGGGCTCAAAAGCCTGGGCGGTAATCTTTTTGCTGTAACAGATGCATCAGGGCAGCCGGTTGAAGCCAACCCCGGAATAGATGGAATGGGCACAATCGCCCAGCGCTACCTGGAGACATCCAATGTGGACGTGACCGAAGAGATGGTAAACCTGATCATCACACAAAGGGCCTTTGAAGTAAATTCCAAGGCGATCACAACCGCAGATCAACTGCTTGAAATTGCCAACTCATTGAAACGTTAGGAGCAATGCTCATGCGAGCTGAAATTGCTTTTGTTTTTTTCCTTATTATTCTCACTCCTCCATTATTTTTCCTTTTGGTTCAAACCGGACAGGCATCCGACCGTGAAGTTATATTGCTTACGCAGGAAGATCTGAAACCGGTTTTTTCTAAAATTATAATGAATAACACGCCATGGCCTGAGGAGAATCTGGCAATCTCGGGTTTTTCAGCAAGACCAGCCACAATGACCGTCCCGACAGGTGACATCGAGTATCGCCTGATTAACCAGATCCATTCCAATTACCTCGGCAGAAAGGCCATAACCGTGGCCGTAATGATCGATGGCAAAGAACACGGCCAGGTGAGAATGAGCGGCGACCTCCAGCTCTATGGCGAAGTCCTGTGCACAACCAGGCGCATCAAACGTCATACGGTACTTGCTGAAAATGACATCAGGGTAATACGGCGAAACATCTCCATGCTGGATCCTGACTTTATAAAATCAAGCAAAATGGCCGTGGGCTTCAGGCTTAAATATTCGATCCGCGCCGGAGCCGTACTCTTTTCCCACCAGTTGGAAGCTCCTCCGCTTGTTAAACGAGGCGACATGGTCACTATTCAGGCAAAATCAGACAAAATCAGGGTCACGGTACCGGGCGAGGTACGGAACCCCGGCGCCATGGGCGAACTCGTACGTGTCAAAAATCTGATGAGTAGAAAAGAAATACTTGCCAAGGTGCTTGATTCCGGCACAGTTGAGGTCAATTACTAAAGGTAAAAAAATGCGAACAGGTATCTATCGAATATTACTGACTCTGTTTCCGGCCTTGATTCTTGGCAACTGTGTGAGCGTCTCAACCGACATCGGCAAAGGCTCAACAGGCATGACGATTCCTGAAAGGAATCACCTGCCGACCGTGGTGACAGAGAAGGCCAAGTCGCAGGAGGGCGCCATATTTAACATCCAGTCATCAAAAAATTTGTACCAGGACAGCCGGGCATGCACAATCGGCGACATCGTCCTTGTGAAGATCGTGGAAACGTCCTCAGGCTCCAAAAAGGCGGAAACCAAGACAGACCGCTCAAGCAAACTGTCCGCCAATATTTCGTCACTCCCCGGCGTTTATAACTTCCTCAGCAATAAAAACGATTTCCTTTCAACCAGCTCTCCGTCAGTGGATTTTAAAACTGAATTTGAAGGTACGGGAGAGACCTCCAGAAACAGCACGGTCACCGCAACCGTGTCATCCAGGGTCGTTGATGTGACACTGGACGGGAACCTGATAATCAGGGGGTTCAGGGAGGTATCCGTGAATAACGAGGCCCAGCATATCATACTGTCGGGCATCGTCCGCCCCAGTGATATTTCAGAAGATAATTCCATACTCTCATCCTATATAGCCGACGCGCGAATTGAATACAGCGGCGTTGGATTAATAAGCGCTAAACAGCATCCAGGCTGGATTACCGGAATCCTGGACGTCGTCTGGCCGTTCTGAACATCGGCCCCCGCTCCTATCATCCTATTTATCAATTACGAATTTCTAATCGTTAGGGTTCGCCCAAAAATAAATTTACATTTTCAGGTGTTGAGGCGTCCGCATGGCAAGGCGC
>JAIWHJ010000317.1:0-3375 GCA_048629695.1 Promethearchaeota archaeon | reverse complement strand
TAATGGCGCCGTAATCGTTCACAGGCGTCTGTGAACGATTACGTGATTTCAGTAAACATTTTTCTTCATTCTTTCTATAACGCGATCCCTTCCCACGGCCATCAGCACATCAAAAAGACCTGGTCCGGCCAGGAGACCTGTTACAACGGTACGCATACCATTTATCAGAATGCCGGCCTTTATCTCCAGTTCTTCCGCCAGTTCTCTGGTGACCCGTTCCGCCTCCTCCTTAGAGAAATCCGAAATTTTTTCAAAACGGAGGGCCAGCATGGGCAGCCATTCCTTTAATTCCGGGTTTTTCTTGATGTTTTTCTTTACTGCTTTGGGATCCAGCGGATAATCATCCGAGAAATAAGGAAGTCCTCCCTTTACAAAATCCTTTAACGTATGAAAGCGGGTCCTGGTGAGGTCAAGGGTGGCAAGAAACCACTCTTTTTTTTCGCTGTCATAGGAGTCATCCCACAGTTCCGCCTTTATCAGTTCTTCTTTTACAAGCGGTCCGAGTTCCTCAATGGGCATGGTGCGCAGGTAATGGGCATTGATGCTTAAGGCCTTTGGGTCGGTGATGAATTTGGCGTCTCCTTTTCTGTAATTAAAGACAGAGTTTGATCTATTAATCCTCTCAAGAGAAAAAATCTCGATAAGCTCTTCTCTTGAAAATATTTCCCTGTCATCAGAGGTTGACCAGCCCAGGAGCACCAGGAAATTGCAAAGCGCCCAAGGCAGAAAACCGTTTTCCCGATAAAAATGGACGGCCACGATTTCGCCGTGTTTCCGTTTTGAAATTTTTGCCTTGTTGAGATCAAGAGTAAGCGGCATGTGGGCAAATTCAGGTGTTTTTGCGCCAAGCGCCTTATAAATGAGAATCTGCCTGGGAGTGTTTGTAATGCCATCCTGGCCACGGATGATGTGTGTTATCCGGTCGCGGATGTCATCCACTACATTGCAAAGTAGATACAAGGGCTTGCCGTTTGACCGGACGATTACAAAATCTTCAATATCATCATATGCCCGTTCTATGAGGCCCAGTACCTTGTCGGTAAAAGCAACGGTACCGTCGCAGTCCGGCACTTTGAATCGGACGACATAGGGAAGTCCCTGTTTCTCCTTGTCAGCCACCTGTTCGGGAGTCAGATTTCGGCAGGTCCTGTCGTACCGGTAATCACCTTTTGCCGCTGCTGCGGCCTTTCGTTTTGATTCCAGTTCCTCTTTTGTGCAGAAACACTTATACGCATGACCGGAGGCAAGGAGTTTGTCAGCCGTTTCAATATGTTCGTGGGCAAATTCGGACTGAAAATAGGGTCCCTCATCCCAGGAAATTCCCAGCCATTTCAAGCCGTTCAATATTCCTTCAATGGATTTCTGTGTGGATCTTTCAGTGTCCGTGTCTTCTATGCGAAGAACGAGTTTGCCGTTATGTTTCCTGGCAAACAGCCAGTTGTATATGGCTGTCCTGGCGCCGCCGATATGAAGGTAACCCGTTGGGCTTGGTGGAAATCTTACTCTTACCTCTGACATTGTTTTCTCCTTTGAGGGTAAATTTTTTGCCAAGGGCAGATGTAATAACAAAAAAAAATTAGATTTACAAAATTTATTTCTATTATTACTATTAAAATTTTGATAAACTTTAAATTAAGTGATTAAAAAAAGGGATAAGTGCGTCCTCTGGACACGGAACTTTTTTCCGGCAAGACTGTTGTAGAACTAAAGGCAATTGGGTAAAAAATAACCCAAACAATTACAAAATGGAGGTGACGCCATGCTGGTGGATCCAACAAATGTTGCAGCCCAATATACAAATAACAGACCTTTGGATGCATCCAATAACATGGGCAGGGAAAACCCCAGCAACGAAGGCAGGCCTGAAGCAGGGCAGACCAGTGAAATAGGTCCGGCTGTGATAAACAACATCTCGGCTGCTTCGCTTGAGACGACAAACGCTGTAAACGCCCCGGAACAATCGGCTGACCAGAATCGGCCTAACACTGTTGTCGAGGCCGAGCGCAAAGGGCAGAATGAACGAGATATGAGTGATAAAGAGCAGTATCAAAAACCCAGTTTGGATATCGTTGTTTGATAGTGAAACATTTTTGTTCACACCCGTATGATATGAAATAAAGAAAGGGGTGCAATACAAAAAAGTGTAGGGTGCGTTTTACGCACCATTTCAATTTCAGCAAATTCCCATGTCATCGATTTAAGCCAACCAGTCGCCCCCACGAATTTTGTCAATGGTGCATGGAATGCACCCTGCCGGGCTGAAGTTTTTTGACCTGTGCAATTCGTAATTCCTAATCGCACGGCTTGACTTTTCAAAATCGCAACCTTATCAGTTTTAAAAGAGTTTTTTTTCAGAGATTTTTTCATCATTAATCGGAGGAAATATCGATGCAGCTTGACAAATTGACCCTTAAATCACAGGAGGCTCTGCAGGCGGCCCAGGGGCTGGCTGAAAGCAAAGGCCACCAGGAAATTCTGCCTGAGCATCTTCTGCATGCGCTCATCCGTCAGTCAGACGGCGTAATTGTGCCTGTGTTGCAGAAAATCGGGGTTGATCCGGGTGGGCTTGCCAGCGGGATCGAGACGATTCTAGATCAGTTGCCAAAGGTCAGCGGAGGTGGTTTCGGCCAGGTTTACCTCTCTTCCCCGGCAAAAAAAGTACTTGAATTTGCCTTTAAGGTTGCTGGTGAAATGCACGACGAGTATGTGAGCCAGGAACATCTTTTTCTCGGCCTGCTCGATCAAGGCGATTCAAAGGCCGCCTCCCTGCTCAAGAAAAACGGAGTTACACGGGACGGCTTTTTAAAGTCCCTGGTGGCAATCCGCGGAAACCAGCGAGTGACTGACCAGAATCCCGAGGAAAAGTATCAGGCCCTGGACAAGTATGCCTCAAATTTAAACGACCTTGCCAAAGAGGGAAAGATCGACCCTGTAATCGGCAGGGACGATGAAGTGCGGCGGGTCATTCAAGTTCTTTCGCGTCGAACCAAGAACAACCCGGTCTTGATCGGCGAGCCTGGAGTCGGAAAAACCGCGATCGTGGAAGGACTGGCCCAGCGAATCGTGATGGGGGACATTCCGGAGACACTTCACGGTAAGCAGGTGTTGGCCCTTGACTTGGGCGCCCTGATTGCGGGCGCCAAATATAGAGGCGAATTCGAAGATCGGTTAAAGGCTGTTCTTAAGGAGATTAAGAAACGGGAGGGGGAGATCATTCTCTTTATTGACGAAATTCATACCCTGGTAGGCGCCGGCGCTGCGGCAGGGTCGATGGATGCCTCAAACATGCTTAAACCCGCCCTTGCGCGCGGGGAACTTCATTGCGTAGGCGCAACAACGTTGAATGAATATCATAAGTATATTGAAAAAGATGCG
>JAIWHJ010000316.1:0-3377 GCA_048629695.1 Promethearchaeota archaeon | reverse complement strand
CTGGGGCGGTAAACCGGATGCAGACATCTTCCTGGGCGCAGGCGCTCCAGCGCATGAAGTCTTAATGAAGGAGGGATTGCTCGTCCCCTACAGGCCAAAGAATTGGGATAAGGTTCCCGCTGAATGGCACGGCATGAAGGTAAAAGATAAAGGTGATTATTGGACCTGCTTCGCGCCCTGGATCGTCACCAATCTGTATAACGCGAAGGTTTTGAAAAAGCTAAGGCTGCCGCCGCCAAAAACGTGGAACGATCTGCTCAATCCCATTTACAGGGGTAACATCATACATACGCTGCCATACGCCTCCGGCACAATGCATGAAACCATAGAAATCCTCTTGCAGGCATTTGGAGAAAAGGAAGCTTGGAAATATCTCAGATTATTGGCGGCGCAGTTACCCCGCTTCTCCACCGGCAGCACAGATACGACCCAATTAGTGGCCCGCGGTGAAGTTCCCATCGGGGTCGCGCAGCCGCAAATGAACGCGATGGCTGCGCGTAAAGATGGCTTTCCCGTACGGGATTTGCTCCCGGAAAAAACGATCCTGGTTCCGGAGGCAGTGGCTTTGCTGAAAGGCGCGCCCAACGAAGCGACCGGGAAGATCTTTCTGGACTGGCTATTCAGCATGGACGGACAAAAATACGTGCTGAATGGCCGTTACTTCGCAGCCAGGACGGACATTAACTTCTCTGTGTGGGAAAAAGAAGGCGTCGTCATGGCCAAGCACGCCAAGAAGGCGCTGGGAGTTGATTCGTTCTGGGATCTGAAAGTCGGGTTCATTGAGTACGACCTGGACCTCGCCACAAAGAGATGGGATAAAGTCAACCGCTACTATGAATACGAGATCTACAGGAAGTGGGGCAAGTTGAAAAGAAGTCTGTTCCTGATAGAGGAAGTTGAGGAAGAAATTAATGCGGCGAAAGCCGAGAAGGTAGACGTGACGAAGGCTGAAGCGAAGATAAAAGAAGCCAGAAAGCTCTTTGAGATAGATGGCAAGTATGCGTCAGCCCGCCTGGCAGCATCGAAGGCACGCGCTCTGCTTGTCGCGCCGTAACGCCAAAGTAAAGTCAGAATATTCTCCGAGTTTGATACACGGGCGAGCGGTGGCTCGCCCGTACATCATTTAGTTCATTAATAATGGATTTTGTGTATTTGGTGGCAAAAGATTTTCATTGATATCGATAACCTATTGGAAAAATTAAATCCGAATATCGAATATCGAAATTCGAAACAATCTCGAATCACCAAAATTCAAATGACCCAAACAGCGCCATGTCTTGAATGACGCCGGCTACTTATTTGTTTTGGTCATTGGAACATTCGGGTTTAGGATTTGTTTCGGATTTCGGGCTTCGGATTTCGAATTTTCCGGACAAGCTGAAGCGCAAAAGATAAACACCTGTTTGGTTCCGGCTTGGCCAAGTTGGTAGATAGTAAAGTAAAGGATGTGATATGTCTCGCGGCAATATCTCTCTGGCAGCACTCCTGTGGTTGGTCATTGCCTTCCTCGTGCTTTATCCGATGTCAATTCTGGTGTTGCAAAGCTTCAAAATCGCCGAAACCGACAGCTGGGGCATAAGCAATTACCTGGAATTCTTCCAGGACACGTATTATCTTAAAACCTTTGGAAATACCTTGCTCCTGAGCGCGCTGGTGCTCCTGACGACCACCGTGTTCGGGGTGCCCCTGGCATACATTCTGGCGAGATACAGGCACTGGGGGAAGACAGTTTTCACAGCCCTAATCCTTTTGCCGATTGTTTTGCCCGCTTTTGCCGGCGTATTTGCATTCATCATCTTTTTCGGCAAGTATGGAACTCTGAATCTGCTCCTTATGGACACGGGGTTGATCAAGACACCCATAAATTTCATCTACGGGATACACGGGCTGGTATTTATACAATCCCTGCACATGCTCCCTTTTATCGTCCTTGGTCTTTCCGCAGGTTTCACCAACATAGACCCCTGCTTTGAAGAAGCCGCCGAAGTCGAGGGAGCGAGTGGCTTTCGGAGATTTATCACCGTCACGTTGCCTCTCTGCACGCCAACTTATATGGCGGGCGCCGTCATCGTATTCCTGTGGCCCTTTACGGACTGGCTCACGCCATTGATTTTGGGGCAGGTGGACTTTCTCCCCTCGGTTGCGTACATCAATATCGCCTATCACTTTACCGATGTTCATCGCAAGTTCATGGGGATCGTGGCGGTGATCGTTTCTTCCATTGTTTGCATTAGCCTCTTTTTGCTTGCCAGGTGGTGGGTCGAGAGGAAAAAGTATACCGGCCTCTCCAAAGGGACAACGGCTGAGGGGAGAGTGATCGAGCCAAGCCCGTTGGTGAAATTGGGCGCGTATGTGTACATGATTTTTATCGCCATACTCGTCCTTCTAATTCCGATCGTGCTGGGGTTATCCGCTTTTTCCAGAAGATGGGTCTTTGAGCCGTTTCCAACGTATTGGACCCTCGAAAATTTCAGGGTAATCCTTCTGGAAAGCCCGCTCCTGATACAGAATTCCTTCGTCTTCAGCGGGGTAGCCCTGCTTTTCGGGATCGCCTTCGGGCTTCCGGCCGCCTATATCATCGTCCGCACCCGTGTCCCGGGGAGAAATGCGCTCGACTTTGTGATCACACTGATGCTGGCTTTCCCAGGTATCGCGGTCGGCGTGAGTTATCTCCTGGGATTTTGGAAAGGCATACCCTTAGCCAAGTATTGGATCATCATGCCGCTGGCCCTGTTTGCACGGCGGCTCCCGTACTTTTTGCGGATGGCTCACTCCTCTTACCTGCAATTGGATATTTCGCTCGAGGAGGCCTCGGAAGTATCGGGCGCGGGTAAACTCAGAACTTTTTTCAATATATCTTTGCCTTTGCTGATCAAAGGGGTGCTCGTCGGCGTGGTGATGTTTTTCATCATGGCGTTCCAGGAGATCTCTACCGCGATATTCCTTTATCGAGGAGGATGGGAAACCTTGCCCATAGGAATCTATTTGAACTGGCACCGCGGCATGGAGTTCGGAATCGCCGCGGCCATGGCGTTTCTGATGATTGTGATCACCTTTATCCTTCTGCTGATCATATCAAGAGTCGCCGGAGGTATCCTCAAGGCGGCCTGGGGTCCCGGCGGCACGTAAAAAATCGGGCATGTGCAACGCACATTGGGCGATCACATAGCGTCGAAAAACCCGTTTGAGCAAGCTGATGAAAAACGTTCAGATGTAAGGCACCCGAAATCCCGAGGAATGAGGCGTACGTAAAAGTACGCCGCAGTGACGAGGGATGAGGGTAATCCCGCCATGGCGGGACAGATGGGCGTTTTTCATCAGCCTGCTAGGGAGACAAATTTAATGGCATTTATAGAAATCAAAAACCTGTTCAAGCG
>JAIWHJ010000315.1:0-3380 GCA_048629695.1 Promethearchaeota archaeon | reverse complement strand
AGCCCGGCTATGCCTGCGGTTTTAAAAGTGGTTACTTGATCGAACCTGACCTAAATCTGAGCGCTATATGGGTAAGTTATTTATTTCCACATCCCTTAACAAACGTCCGCAGACATATCCGCTTTTTTTACTTCTTCTACAAATCTTTGGATTTCGGCAATATCCTTTCTCCCCGGCATGGTCTCGACTCCGGAGTTTACGTCCACTGCCAGTGGTCTAACCTGCCTGATTGCCTCGCCCACATTATCCGGTGTGAGTCCGCCTGCCAGGATAACAGGTCCGGGAGGATTTATCGACTCAACCATCCGCCAGTTAAAAGTCTTGCCGGTCCCGCCGGCCGCGGTTTCGCTGTAAGTGTCCAGCAGAAACGCCGCAACCTTGCCCTCGTAAGGAGTAAGATCCGACTCGGTCGATCCGGACTTGATACGAAAGGCCTTTACTACCCTGGTTGATATGGCTTTGCAATATTCAGGCGATTCAGACCCGTGCAACTGCACCATTGTCAGGCCGCAATACTGGACTATTTCATCAACAACCTCAGCTTCCTCGTCCACAAAGACCCCGACTGCATCGACAAAAGGGGGCAAAGCGCGTACAATAATTCTTGCTTTGTCAGGTTCAATATTCCTGGGACTCTTTTTTACAAAGATAAATCCCAGAGCATCAACACCGGCTGCCACCGCACCGGCCGCCTCGGTCATGTTTGTCATTCCACAGACCTTGATCCGTGTTCGGACGTTCATTTTACCTCCATACTAACCCGGACAATCTCTGACATTTACCCATAAAGGGCAAGGCATAGGTCTCGGCAAAAAATAAAATGCTATAATGACTCGCGATTTTACAAGTGTACGGAATTGATCACCACGCCATCAGCTTTTTCAACGCTTGCGTCTGATCAGGCTCCCGCATCAGGGTTTCCCCCACAAGCACCGCAGCCACGCCGTAATCGGCGAGCTGCACGATATCATCATTAGTCCGGATGCCGGATTCGCTCACAACCGGAATCTCGGAAGGAATCTCTTTTTTAAGGCGCAGAGTCGTGCTGAGATCCACTGTAAAATTCTTTAAATTCCGGTTATTGATACCGATCAGGCTGCTTCCTGCATCAAGGGCCGTTTCAACTTCCTGTTCAACATGCACCTCCACTAGCACGTCCATCCCCAATCCGGCAGCTATGGCCAGGTAATCCTTAATTTGAACCGGATCGAGAATTGCCGCAATAAGGAGGATCGCATCAGCGCCGTATGCCCTGGACTGCCTGATCTGTATTTCATGGAGAATGAAATCCTTGCGCAGAACCGGCAGATCAACGGCCTGCCTGACCAGGGGAATGAATTCCAAAGCGCCCTGAAAAAAATTCTCGTCAGTGAGCACCGACATGGCCTGGGCTCCTCCCTCTTTGTAATTTCGGGCAATTTTGACCGGATCAAAATCCGAACAGATCAGCCCTTTTGAAGGAGAGGCCTTCTTGGCCTCGGCTATGATGGACATACCTTTAAAATTTTGAGTAAGCGATTTTTGAAAACCACGAGGAGGATCAACCGGCGCATCAGGTTCTGAATATCCGCCGGCCAGAAGAATTTCAACCTCATCCTTTTTATGTTCTACGATTTTATCGAGAATTGGAACCATTTTTACAATAAGCAACAAGGGCTTCAAGTTTTTTCATTGCAGCCCCGGATTTTACGATCTCACGGGACATTTCCACGCCTGCCTTCAGGTCGGCTGCTTTGCCTGCCGCCATGATGGCAGCGCCTGCATTCATCAAAACCATGTCCAGTCGCGGGCCATCTTCGCCATGAAGCACGCTCTTAAGCTGCTCGGCCGAAACATCCGCTGTTTCTCCTCCGGCAATATCGGAAAGAGAAGCCTCGGACAAACCCACATCACCGGGTTTGACGGAATATGTCGAAACCGAACCATCCTCCACATCAGCAACCAGGGTTTCCCCGGTCACGGTAATTTCATCCATGTTGCCGGCCCCGCAGACTACGAGCGCCCGTTTTGCACCGAGCCTGCCCAGGACACCGGCAAGTTTGCCGGTCAGATCCGGGTCATATACTCCCATGACCTGAACATTTGCGCCCGCAGGATTCGTCAGGGGGCCAAGCACGTTAAAGATTGTCCTGATCCCGATTTCACGCCTGGGGCCGATTGCGTATTTCATGGCGCTGTGGAGCATTGGCGCAAACATGAAACCAATCCCCACATCACGAATGCACCGGCCGATCCGGTCGGGACTGAGACTTAGATCTACGCCCAGAGCCTCTAAAACATCTGCGCTGCCGCATTTACTGGATATTGACCGGTTCCCGTGCTTAGCAACCGGCAGGCCTGCCCCTGCAACCACGAAGGCGGCGGTTGTGGACACATTGAATGTGGAGCTGGAGTCGCCCCCTGTTCCGCATGTGTCAACCAGAATCTCCCCATCGGCAACAGCATCAATTTTTATTGCCTTTTCACGCATGACGCGTGCGGCCCCGGTAATCTCGTCAATGGTTTCGCCTTTCAACCTGAGAGCGGTAATAAAGGCGCCGATCTGCGCCTCGGTAGCCTCGCCGGTCATGATCAGGTTCATGACGCCGATCATCTCCTCCTCGCTAAGATCCATCCCTGCGACTATCTTGCCAATGGCCTCCTTAATCATTTTTCCAGCCTCCTCTGGGCCGAACCCTTATCCCCTGCATTCGAAAATAACGCGTTATCTCAACATCCGAGGATAATCCGGATCTATAAAATTTTTCAGTAGAGCCGGGCCGTCGGGAGTCATTATAGACTCGGGATGAAACTGCACGCCTTCCACGGCCAGGGTCCTATGCCTGACTCCCATGAGTTCACCGATATCAGTTCTGGCAGTAATCATGAGACACTCCGGTAGGTCGTGTTCACTGATACCCAGCGAATGATACCTCATGGCCTCAAAAGGACTCGGAATGCCTGTGAAAACACCCATGTTATCATGAAAAATCGGGCTTGTTTTCCCATGCATGATCCTTCCCGCCCGAACGGTTTTTCCTCCAAATGCCTCGCCGATTGACTGATGCCCCAGGCAGACCCCAAGGACAGGGATCTTATCGCTGAAATATTTAATGGCCTCTATGGAAATTCCAGCCTTTTCAGGAGTGCACGGCCCTGGAGAAATCAACAGCCGATCCGGTTTAAGGGCCGTGATTGCCGCAATGTCAACCTGATCGTTCCTGAACACCTCCAGCTTTGCCCCCATTCCGCCGATGGTCTGAACAAGGTTGTAGGTAAACGAATCGTAATTATCAATTATAACAATCATAATGCACTCGTAAAAAGTCACGATTCATGTTTGCATACGCTCAGGGTGTTACAAACCTTTTTCCGCAAGTTCGACCGCCCTTCTTAAGCCC